>JAOZOH010000276.1 GCA_029933365.1 Desulfuromusa sp.
TCATGTTAGAAACATGGAGCTTGCTTCAGACTCATCTCATTTTGGAAGAGGCTAAAACTTTACTTTTCCACATGGCAGAGATACAATGTCGTAAGCGTATCAATAAATGAGAGGGGGAACTCATGAAAAAGCAGTCCTTACCAATTCTTTTGTCACTTCTGTTCGTACTTCTATTATCGCCAATCATACCAACCTATTGTTTTGCCGAAGAACAAACCGAGATCGCTGCAATTGTCGCTGCAAAAACTTTTGTAGAGACTCTGGATAAGTCAGAATTTTCAGCAGCATGGAACCAAACCAGCATTGTCAATCAAAGTTATACCGACCGCCCTGAATGGTTCAAAAAAATCCTTGCGGCACGACCACTTCTTGGCCAGGTGACCAGTCGCTTACTCGAAAAGTTGAGCCGTCATACCAGCTGGGTTGGATTACCTGATGGGGATTACCTACGAGTCAGCTTTACCACTGTTTTTCTGCACAAGGCAGATAGTCTGGAAACTGTTGTGCTGGTCAAAGAGCAAAGGACATGGATGGTCAGCTCCTACCATTTGCGCTAGCCGACATTACCCTCTGCCAATAACTGTGGCCACAGAGCATCAATCTGTTCCACTGTTTCGGCAGGGGTACCAGAATTATCGATCACGAAATCTGCTCGCTCCAGTTTTTTCTGTTGCGGCATCTGAGCTGTCATCCGTTGTTGAGCATAGTCCTCACTCAGCCCATCCCGAGCCATCAGGCGCCTAAGCTGTTCTTCAGGATCAATCTTGACCACCAGAACTTTATCGACACGGTTTTCTGCCCCGACTTCAAATAACAACGGAGCTTCGTAAACAATTAATGGGATGTCTGGATTTTTCTTTAATTCCTGCAGTCGCTCTACCGATTTTTTTGCTATTTCAGGATGGACAATACCGTCTAACATCGCACGAACTTTCACATCGGCAAAAACCATCTGCCCCAACCGGTCGCGATCCAAATCTCCGCCATTCTGGAGAATTTCTGTTCCGAACACCTTAACCATTTTTTTCAACGTCGAGGACCCCGACTCAACGACCTCACGAGCCAGCTGATCAGCATCCAATACCACCGCCCCACGACGAGCCAATTCTTTTGCAACACTACTCTTTCCCGAAGCAATATTTCCGGTAACCCCGAGAACCAGAACCTTATTTTTCACATCACGACTCCCCTCTTGACTTTGTTCATTATTTAACGATGATCGTAACATCTATGGACACTTCTGAATACAATTTCAAACGCTGCAAACTCTGTGGAGAGATCGCCGCGGAACCAACCTACAATCTGGGTAACAGTATTGTTTATTCCTGTCAAAATTGCGATTTTCATTTCTTGAATCATCTCGACAACATAGACAAAAGTTCCGGAGACTCAATCTCACTTAATGACAACTCGCAAAAATATATAGAATCACGGATTGACGAAAGTGCGCAGCTTCATCCAAACCGCATGGAGTTAATTCATCAACACCTTGATCTCGCTAACTGCAAAATGCTGGACATTGGCGCCGGGCTTGGACAATTTCAATTATTATTGAGTGGTCAAGGCGCCAAAACTCATGGAATTGAACCATGCCGCAGCAGAAGAGAATATGCACTGGAAAAGTTTGCGCTCAAACTACACCGTGAACTAATTGATCACCCTTATTGGCAGACCGGTTTTGCGGGTTATTTCGATCTGATTACCCTGTGGGACGTGATCGAACATGTTGATTTTCCACATGAGACACTGGAAGCTGCCATTAATCTATTGAAACCAAACGGGATATTGTTTCTGGAGACCCCTTCACGAGATGTATTGCCCTACAGACTAAGTCAGCTGCTGTATCGTCTCAGCTCCGGAAGAATCAGTCTCTTTTTGCCAAACTTTTATTCAACAGGCTGC
The DNA here is from genome assembly GCA_029933365.1 of Desulfuromusa sp. The sequence goes on from JAOZOH010000276.1 coordinate 1,903, forward strand.
TATGGACACAAACAGATTTTTACGCCCAAGCAAATAACCGGTTTACTTAAAAGTTTTGGTTTGGAAATGATCTGCTCCACACATTCATACTCAACCAGCTTGTTGCGCAGCGATAAAACTATCCTGGCTGCACGTAAAACCTGAAAATCGTGTTGCCGTTAAATCATCAACTGCCCACCGTTCACTTCAATCACCTGCCCGGTGACATAACCGCTCAAATTATCCGCAGCAAGATATAACGCAGTGCCAACGCAATCCTCCGCTGTGCCAAGGCGTTGCAGGGGAATTTTGGTACGGGTTTTTTCTAATTTATCCCGACTTGAAAACCGTTCATGAAACGCCGTATCAATAGTCCCTGGCGAAATAGCATTGACCCGGATATTCCGATCGGCCAATTCCTGTGCCAAAGAGCGGGTCAGGGTACTGACAAAGGCTTTTGAGGCACTGTAAATCGATGACCCGGGACTGCCGCCGGTGCGCACAGAAATCGAACTAATATTGATAATAGAGCCACCCCCCTGCTTAACAAACTCTGACAACACC
>JAOZOH010000277.1 GCA_029933365.1 Desulfuromusa sp.
GCTCTTTACAGGCCGGGGATGGCGACAAACTAAATCTCAAAAACTGTACGGGAAGGTCTTAACTTTTTCACATCATGCCAGGTTGCCGTCTGGAACCATATTCAACACATCACTTTAGTCAATTTCCATTACATAAATTATAATATTTCTGAAAATTCTCTAAGTGTTCTTTTGAATGTAAATGGGCATTAGGTTGTGGGATAACTGAGCAATTGCTGGATACTTTTTTTGCTTCCTCACCTATTATTTTTGCCACAGACTTACCAATAATAATAATGCGTTCAGGTTTGGCCTGTTTTAGTACCTCCTCTATATAATATGCCCATGATGTCAAAAGAACTTCTTTCATTTTAGATGATTTTGGTTTTTCACCATTATTATATAACGCTACTATACTGGTATCTATTAGCCATATCCCTTTCTCTCTCATTCTTTTGAGTATTTCTATTTTATTTTTAATTCTAGTTAGATATGGTGTTTTTGACTGAATTGGTTGGAAATCTTGATTCTTGGTTATGAAGTTTACACAACTATAAAAAATCTTCCAGAATTGTGGTGTCCCATCCCGCATTGAGTGATCACTGTTATTTGTTAGATTCTTTTCTCCGTAAGCCAGGCAGTATACAAATTTAGCATAATCAGCAGGATAGTTAATTAGTCCGAATTGTTTCTCCAACTCTACTGATTTTAATTTTATCTTTCTATGTTCTTCAGTTGTAAAAACATGTGATTCTGCCAAAAGAATCGTCTTTATTGTTTCAGGCTTCCAGTATTGTCGATATTTATCTACCAACTCAACTGAATCAAATTCTTCTATATTACCATTGAAAATGGCTTCAATTTTGTTATAGCAATTTTGCAATTTATTCATTTTTTCACTCATGGTGTGGTTTGTTATTTCAAGATGACCCTTATGGTCAATCAAACTATATACAGAATAATTAGTCATTTGATTTTAAATCACTGCTGTCTCATAAATGGTTAAAAATACGAAAAGAATAGGCTCGGAGAGCTCCTTGTGTTATAATGTTTTTACCAGAAAACATAACAAAACCAAGGAGATCCAAGCCATGGCACACTGTAACACAGTCTTTCATCAATTGCTGCAAATTTTTTCGAGACATGAGTTTGACCAGTTGGCTGAACAACATCATGCTGGACAGAAATTCCGTTCTTTCAACCGCTGGTCCCAATTCGGTGCGATGATGATGGGGCAGCTGACCGGACGAAGAAGTCTCAGGGATATCGTTGCCAATATGTATGTCCACAGTCAGAAATTCTATCATTTGGGTTTCACTCACATCTCCCGGGCAACACTGGCCAGGACAAATGAAAAGCAACCGGCTTCTTTGTATGAAACCATCTTTTACCGATTGCTTCAACGATGCCGGTTTTCTGCATCTGGCAACCGTTTTAAATTAAAAAATCTCTATCTGCTCGACAGCACCACCATTGACCTTTGTCTCTCAATTTTCCCCTGGGCTACTTTCCGTAAGACTAAGGGAGCCATCAAACTTCATGCTGGTCTTGATGCCGATGGCTACCTGCCGACATTTATTGATATGACCGCAGGATCATGCCATGAAGTCAACTGGGCCAGGACATTGCAACTTCCCAAAGGTTCCACGGTGGTCTTTGATCGTGGATTCAACGACTATGGCTGGTATGACGAACTAACCCAAAAGGGGATTTGCTTTGTCACCAGGAGCAAAAGCAATGCGGTGATAACACCCCTGAAAATACGTCCCGGCAGAAAACCTGCCGGTGTCATCGAAGATCGGACGATTCTCCTGGGTCCAGCCATGGAAAAGTATCGCCAGGTGATTTACCAATCTCCTGACGATGGTCACATATATCACTTTCTAACCAATGCCTTTCACTTACCAGCCAGGCTGGTAGCTGAACTTTACAAAGAACGGTGGCAGATAGAAATATTTTTCAAATGGATCAAGCAGAATTTGAAAGTCAAAACATTTCTGGGAACATCCATCAATGCTGTTAAAACTCAGCTATGGATTGCCCTGTGTGTCTATCTGCTGCTTTCATATATCAAATTTAAAGCCAGAATCGGTTGGACTCTCCACCAAATGCTACGGGTATTGCAGCTCAACCTGTTTGAAAAAAGGGATCTTCTTGATCTCTTTCGCAGCAGGAAAATAACGGAACCACCACCAATAACAACTCATTTACCGTTACTCGAAAATTTGTGAGACAGCAGTGGAAAAATATCTTTGGCAATGGGAATTTTCAATGATCATGTGGATTTCCTAGCCATGGAAAAAAGAATAGCAGCTTCAACCACGGAGTACTTGACCCCGGTTATGTTTGAGCATGTTTTGTACGAAAAGGCCAAAAAATATCCTGATTAGTACTAATCTTCAGCCAGGCTCATCTGGTGAGCCACTTGATGATGTA
>JAOZOH010000278.1 GCA_029933365.1 Desulfuromusa sp.
ATAGTATTCCAAGAGAACGACAGGCCCTCAACCAATGCTTGCTCCCCTTATATTTTTTTCCCAGTAAAAGCATAGTTGCTGCGCTAAAGAGTTCAATGACAAGTTTTGAGCTTGAAGCGATTATGATGTTGAAGCTTGAACGACCCTCTTGCTTTTCCAACTCGCCCAAAGTAATCCCCCCTCTATATTTTCTTTTAGATAACCACCGGATTGAAGCTCTACTTCTTGGAACTGATTCATGAACCAATGCTTCTCCGCACCTCATAATGACTACCCCGGCCTTCATCGCGGCATAGAAGAATTTTGAATCAGTTCCTCCTGCAAAAAGATCCGATTCATCAAATCTCAAACCAAGGGATTTAGTCACATGGATCGGGATTATTACATTATTGGTGGCGCAGCGACTTAACTGGGTGCCGGTCGGTTGTTGTTTACGATTAAAAAGACGCTGGATATATTCGGGAGTCTCATCGGAAAATTCAGAAATCACGTTTCCTGACACAACGATATCCCCGCCCTGATCTTGACAGTAGCGATACAAGGTGTCCAACCAGAGGGGTTCAACCCATTCATCATCATCAATAAAAACCAGATAATCACTTTCCAGATGGTGGGTCTCCTCAATAGCACGGTTCCGCGCGCAGGGGATTCCTCTTCTGCTTTCACAATGATAATAAAGTTTAAAGGGAAAGGTTCCGGTTTGCCCGGTAACAAGGGCTTCAGCAGAACAGGTTTGATCATTATCAATCACCGTGACGGTTACTTCAGTTCCGGAGGGGATAATGATGTCCACTAAACTTTGCAGACAGGCCGTCAATAGCTTTGGTCTTTTATAGGTACAAAGACAAATGTTAATTTTTGACATGTTTTACCTTCTGCAAGCTGTGAGTAATTTGCCATAAACTAAATGATCTAGCATCGAACAAGCTTTGGCAGCTGGTATCGGATCGGGCAAACAAAGAAAAACCAGATATCTTTGAGTCCAGCCTGCAGCCGCTAGCCATAAAAGGATCATATGATGATATCGGGGTAGATTCAACTTTAAAGGGGTGATCCTTCAACCTCAGCAATAATATTAAAACCATATTCTCGGCTGGACAACAAAACTGTAGCTAAGGCATATTCTCCTCTCAATCAAATTGTAGCGGATTTTTTTAATTTAGTATCATAACTGGCGGGACCTCATCGTATTTCCATTAATTAATAGATATAAGGTTTGTAGTAATGAGATCAATAAAGGATAGAATTCGGCGCAAGATCAGCAAACTGAGAATGAAATTTATTTTGCACCGCAAATGGAACCGTGATTGCCGCTATTTGCCACTTACCGTCGCCCACAGAGAACTGTATGACAACATTCACCGTCGCTACCGGAAAAAATTTGGGAAATTTCCAAACCTGGTTGATTGTCAGGACCTTAATGAACGAATTCAATGGTTAAAATTGTTCGATCAAGATCGGGAAATTGTTCGTTGTGCAAATAAGATCACGGTACGCGATTACGTAGGGGAGAGGGTTGGGGATCAGTACCTGGTGGAATTATACCAGGTGCATCATCACTTTGATCAAATTGACTTTGATGCATTACCAAATACTTTCGTCATTAAAGCTAACCACAACTCTGGAACTGTTTTTCTTGTTCGAGACAAAACCCAACTTGACAAGCCAAGACTTAAACTCCAAATTGAAGCGGCGTTGCGTAAGCCATGGGGATGGAATGCTGGAGAATGGGGGTATTCATATATTCCGCCCAAAATTTTAGTGGAGGAAATGATAAATCCACAAGACGATGACCCACCGGCAGATTATAAATTTCATTGCTCGAAAGGAGAGGTAAAGTTCATGAGTTACATTTGTTCCCATGACGGTGAACGTGAGGGACAAGTTCTCGATCCGAATGGAAATGACTTAAAAATCAGGATAATTTCTAGTGGTAAACTTGGAACCAGTTTTAAAAAACCAAAACAATGGAATAGGATGATCGATATTGCGGAGCGACTGAGTAAAACCTTTAAATATGTTCGCGTCGATCTATTTTGCACCGAGAACCAGATCTATGTCGGCGAACTCACTTTCTGGCCCATGGGTGGATATAGTACAGAAGAGGGACAAAAGATACTTGGACCATTGATTGATTTTGATCGTACGACATATAAACCACTTCTATTACCTGAATTGGAATCAGAGTGCAGTCGTTTTAGTCTCTACCCATTTATAAAAAAGAAAAAATAAACCAAAATAAACCACTGTATATCGACAGTACATAGGTTTAATCGGGACAAAATGAACTAAAGGCCAGAGTTTTTAACTGACGTGGTCAGCGTGATGAGACAATAAGAAATCTGCAATAGCCTTGGCCCCTCGCTCTGCCGCAGTACTCTTTGGATCATTATAAAATGTGTAGT
>JAOZOH010000279.1 GCA_029933365.1 Desulfuromusa sp.
ATTCATCTAGGTAGTGTTTTTCAGTTAGGTTTCTACTATTTGTAAAATTCCCGACAATGAACGAGTAAGACTACAACAGGAAATCACTCCGGCACCCCTCTGCAAGCCACCAAAATTTCTTGCTTTTCAGTATCGGTGGTGCTAAATATATCCGCCTTAGCTCAGAAAATAACCATGTCGGGGCGTAGCGCAGCCTGGTAGCGCACCTCGTTCGGGACGAGGGGGTCGGAGGTTCAAATCCTCTCGCCCCGACCAGTTTAAACAATGTACTTAGGCTAGGCTTCATGCCTGGTCTTTTTACGTTTTCTGGCACCAAATGCTTATTTGATGACTGGTTATCTTGACTTTGTACTAATCCTCTACCGACAGGAAAACAATATATAACGAGTATGGTAACCGGTTAATAGGGAACAGCAACAAATGGAACATCCATATTTAATGTTTCTAGGTGATGTGCAGGATCAGTTGGCTGCCAAGACGTGCGATGGCATTGTGCACTGGCGTCCGGAATGGTGTATTGGACAATTTCGTCTTCCAGGCTGCAAGGCCGATGTGAAGTTGGACGATATGACATTGGCTGAAGGCTGGGAAAAAGGGGCCAGAACATTGGTCATCGGCGTTGTCAATCAGGGCGGTTTTCTGCCAGAGCACTGGACAACAAGCATCGTAGAAGCCCTGCGACTCGGCTATGACGTGGCCTCGGGCCTGCATGCTAAACTCGGCGATTTCCCAGAAATTACCAATGCGGCAGAAAAATATGGGCGGCAATTATTCGATGTGCGCCATTCTTCGGCCAAATTCGAAACTGGAACCGGTGTCAAACGTTCAGGAAAACGGTGCCTTGCTGTCGGCACCGATTGTTCGGTGGGGAAAATGTATACCCCACTGGCTATGGAAAGAGAGATGATAGCACGCAACATGAAGGTTTCGTTTCGAGCCACGGGACAGACTGGAATTTTCATCGCCGGCACCGGTGTTTCGGTCGATGCAGTTGTAGCGGATTTTATTTCCGGTGCAGTAGAGCAGATTTGCCCCGAAAATGATCCCGATCATTGGGACCTGATCGAAGGACAAGGCTCACTATTTCATCCGTCCTTTGCGGGAGTGACCCTCGGACTGACCCACGGGGCGCAGCCGGACGCACTAGTTTTGTGTCACGAACCAACGCGAACCCATATGCGAGGGCTACCAAACCAGCCGTTACCAGATCTTCAAACCTGCCTGAAACTGAATCTGACGGTGGCGCACCTGACAAATGCTGACGCGAAATTCATTGGGGTCGCAATCAATACTGCCAATCTGGAAAATAATAAGGCAGAAAGATATCTGGCCGAAGTGGAGCAATTGCTAGGATTGCCAACAGTCGACCCAGTTCGCACGGGTGTTGGCCGCCTGGTGGACCAAATCCTTCTCGTTTAGAACCTGTCGGGCCTTGCGGATCGTAACGAGAAATCGACTGGTCGAGTACAAATTTTCGTAGGTTTGAGAGCGAATAGCACCGCTATTTGTCGAAAATATATGGGAATATGAACCTAATCAGGTGGTTTCGTAGTAGATTCCTGTAAGGTTCGACAGGTTCTTTAGCCCATGACTTAATTTTCGATTCATCCAACCAAGGAACAACTCATTCGCTATGGAAATTGAGCTCTGGCAATATTTTGCTGTCTTTTTATTGATTGGCTTTGCTGGTTTTATCGATTCCATTGCCGGTGGAGGTGGACTGATCTCTGTCCCTACGTATCTGGCACTGGGAATGCCGGTGGAGCTGATCCTTGGAACCAACAAGTGTGTTAGTTCCTCAGGAACCTCCTTTGCAGTGTTTCGTTACGTTAAATCGGGAAGTATTCTCTGGAAAACGGTTATCTACGCCATTATTGCTGCCTTGTTTGGCTCCGCCATCGGAGCTTCACTCTCAAGCTACCTGTCTCGCAGTATTATCTTTACCCTGCTGCTGGTCGTGATACCGATTCTATTTTACTTGCAAGCCCGACATATGGGAGAGCAAGCAGACCAATCGGAGCTGACTCAACATCAGATTGCGGTGCGTGCCGCCCTGGCTGGATTTTTTATTGGTGGATACGATGGTATTTTTGGCCCCGGAACCGGCACCTTTTTATTGTTAGCCTTCATGCTCTTCCTCCATATGAGCACCCGTGAAGCCAGCGCCAATGCCCGGATTGTTAACTATGCATCAAATGTTTCAGCCTTTGCCTATTTTCTCTATCATGGGCTGATTTTCTGGCCGATCGCTCTGATTGCGATTGCCGGAGCTATCTGCGGTAACTGGCTGGGAAGTGGATTGGTAATCAACAATGCCGACAAGGTGGTCATTCCTGTATTCCGCTTTGTCCTGACTTTGTTGATGCTGAAATGCGGTTATGATCT
>JAOZOH010000280.1 GCA_029933365.1 Desulfuromusa sp.
GTTACCATGGATGGTGATCTTGATGAAGCACAAGCCGGTCAGGCCGTTACCCTGTGTCTCGAAGATGAAATCGATATCAGCCGTGGTGATATGCTCACCACACCACTGGCCCGTCCCAGCCATACCGACCAATTCGAAGCTAAACTGGTCTGGTTGCACGAAGACTCCCTGCTTCCCGGCCGGAGTTATCTCCTCAAAGCCGGATCTGCTATTGCCCCTGCTCAGGTCAGTGAACTGAAGCGTAAAGTCAACGTCAATACCCTGAAGCTCGAACCCGGCAAGACTCTGGAGATGAATGAAGTTGGTATCTGCAATATCAGTATCAACAAACCTATCTCCTTCGATCCCTATACCGTCAATCGTCATACCGGAAACTTCATTCTGATTGACCGCTTCACCAATGCCACTGTTGGTGCCGGAATGATCGAATTTCCCTTACGGAGAGCCACCAATATCCACTGGCAGTCGATCACCATTGACAAACAGAGCCGCGCCAAACTCAAAGGACAGAAACCACAAGTCCTCTGGTTTACCGGTCTGTCCGGAGCCGGCAAATCGACCATTGCCAATCTGGTTGAAAAGAAACTCCACTCGATGGGGAAACATACCTATCTCCTCGACGGTGATAACGTTCGCCACGGACTAAACCGTGATCTTGGTTTTACCGATGTCGATCGGGTTGAAAACATTCGCCGTATTGCTGAAATAGCCAAACTGTTTGCCGATGCCGGGATGATTGTTCTGACAGCATTTATTTCACCCTTTAAAAGTGAACGGGACCTCGCCCGTAACCTACTTGAAGACGGTGAATTTATCGAAATCTTTGTCGATACTCCACTCGAGGTCTGTGAACAACGTGACCCAAAAGGATTATACAAAAAAGCCCGAGCTGGGGACTTACCTAATTTTACCGGAATTGACTCAGCTTATGAAGCTCCGGAAAATCCGGAAATTATCGTCAATTGTGGAACTCAATCTGCCGATGAGATTGCTGAAGAAATTGTCTCTAAAATAATCTAGAGGGATCCCCTTAGTGTCCCGCATGGGACACTAAGCCCTGTTAGAGAGGCTCTTAACTAGTGAATATAGATATCAATATTGTTTGTGAAATTGCAAAACAAGCTGGTACCGCCATCATGAACATCTACGGCACTGATGATTTTGCTGTTGAATATAAAGACGATCACTCGCCACTCACAGCGGCGGATAAAGCCTCCCACGAAGTGATTATGGTGGGATTGAAAAAACATTTCCCGGAAATCCCGGTTCTTTCTGAAGAGGGGGCGAATGTGCCCTATGCTGTACGCAAAGAATGGCAATGCTTCTGGTTGGTCGACCCACTCGATGGGACCAAGGAATTTATCAAGCGTAACGGTGAATTTACCGTCAACATTGCTTTGATTGAAAATCAGGAGCCGATTAGCGGTATCGTCTATGTGCCAGCTCAGGATAAAATCTATTGGGGAATTAAAAAGCAGGGAGCATGGATCCAGCAGGGCAACGATGAGCCACAAGCGATCAAAGTTCGTCACCCGGACCGGGATAAAGGCTTAACTGTGGTGATGAGTCGCTCCCATCCTTCACCTGAACTGGAAGAGTACCTTGAGAATATTATGGTTGCTGAGTTATTGCCTATCGGGAGTTCGCTGAAACTCTGTGTGGTTGCGGAGGGCAAGGCGGATCTTTATCCACGGTTGGGTCCGACTATGGAGTGGGATACAGCAGCGGGTCACGCAGTTGTTGTGGCTGCTGGGGGGACGGTAGAAACTCCAAAAAAAGAGATATTGAAGTACAATAAAGAAAACCTTCTGAATCCTTATTTTGTTGTTTCAGGGTAGCCAAATCAGGTTTTCTCCTTCTCGTTACATAAAGGAATATCATCTTTGAAAAACTATAACTATTTGAAAAAATTACTTTATTTTCCAATTTAAGATTGTTGAAATCACCCCTGACATGAGAATGAAAAGAATAATGTTTCCCTCGATAAGAGGAGTTTCTTATGCTGGCCCCAAAAAAAAGCTGTACTTATCTGTAGCTGCTCTTGAAGTAGAACAATTTTAAAAATAATCTTCTAAGCTATAGGATATCAGTGCAGAAATACAAAATTCCCCATGTTCTGATGGAAAAGACTCACTTACAGATTTAATGTGGCAGAGCATCAACGTTTACGCTCTAAAGGTTGGTAAAAAAGTACAGAATACCTAGATTGACCACACCCCGACACATAACAGTTATATCACATTCCTTTTGCTAAAAAATTTTAAATGAAGCTCATAATAGGAAAAGGTGCGAAAAAAGCTAAACAATCTCAACGCACCGGCCGTCGTTTAATCAAACAGAAAACGTCCTTGTGGTGCCGAGTAAAACTGATAGTTTGCTTTACC
>JAOZOH010000281.1 GCA_029933365.1 Desulfuromusa sp.
GTCAGGGCAATATCGTAGCCATCTTTGGTACCATCACAATCCATCGAAGTGAGGAGAATTTCCCCGCAGCCCAGCCGTTCCATCTGCTTTGCCCAGGCGACTGCATCAATCCCAGTTGGCTTACGTCCACCGTGGGTGTAAACCTCCCACGCTTGGGGGACAGAATGAGGAACTCGACGGGCATCAATCGCCACGACAATGCACTGGCTACCAAACCGCTCTGCGGCTTTGCGGACAAATTCAGGGTTCTGCACCGCCGCGGTATTGATCGAAACCTTATCCGCTCCCGCATTGAGGAGGTTGCGGATGTCGGCAACTTCACGGATACCGCCGCCGACGGTCAGCGGCATAAAAACTCGCTCCGCGGTTTTGGCCACAACATCAAGAATAATACCGCGATTATCACTGCTGGCGGTAATGTCGAGAAAGGTCAGCTCATCGGCACCCTGTCCACTGTACGCTTCAGCCGCTTCAACCGGATCACCGGCATCGCGCAGGTCGACAAAATTAACCCCTTTAACGACCCGGCCATCCTTGACATCAAGACAGGGAATGATTCGTTTTGTTAACATCTGTTTTCCTTCAAATATTCGATAAACATAAACACTGTAGGGGCGAATCTTATATTCGCCAAGCGATCATCGCTCCTACGATTCTCTGGTAAGAGCGACTGCTTCACGCAGATCAATTGCTCCCGAGTAGATTGCTTTCCCGGTAATAACGCCGGTGACACCCGAAGATTCAATCTCCAGCAAACGGCGGATATCCTCCAGAGTTGATAATCCCCCTGAGGCAATAACGGGAATACTGATCGCTTCAGCCAGCGCTCTGGTCGCTTCGATGTTTGGCCCCTGCATCATTCCATCACGAGAAATATCGGTATAAATAATTGCCTCAACCCCAAAACCTTCCATTTCCTTCGCCATTTCAGTCGCTTTTTTCTCCGTCACATCGGCCCAACCCCGCACCGCCACCAGACCATCTTTGGCATCGATGCCGACAACAATCTGACCGGGGAATCTATGACAGGCCTCTTTGACCAGCTCTGGATTTTCTTTAGCAACGGTTCCTAAAATCACCCGATTAATACCTAAGCCAAGATAGGCCTCGATGGTCTCCATATCCCGAATCCCGCCACCCAGTTCAGATGGGACGTCAATTGCTTCGACAATCGATTTAATTGCAGATCTGTTTTTCGGCACCCCGGCAAACGCACCATCCAGATCAACAATATGGAGATATTCTCCCCCCTGCTCCTGCCACATTCTTGCCTGAGCAGCCGGATCATCATTGTAGACAGTATCTTTATCCATCAGCCCCTGCTCCAGTCGGACACAGCGACCCTCTTTGAGATCAATTGCAGGTAAAATAATCATCCTTTTGTAAATCCTTTTATAGCGAGCTCAGTAGTTCGGACAAAATGTGCCTGACTATAAATATTATTGCCCTATAGAGCAATCCCGGAATGGTATTTCTCCAGCGTATCAATAAAAAACTGTCGGTTTTTTACCGGTAAAACACCAAGAACACCAAGTTTGGCACCCATTCGACACAACACAAATGGGAATACTCCCCCTATTTGGCTTGTATTCAAATTTCACCTCAACTATCCTAGCACCATGCTAAGCAGTGCCCATATCATTGACACAGACTATCCCCGCCAGACCACTAAATTCAATATACTTCGCCAAGCAACCAGGACAAAATACCTTTCGGTCTAAAAATAGATGGAGCGTCAACTGAACCAATTAATTCCCCCGAAAAAAAACTAAGTTGCCCAAGGGAGAAAACAGTGAAGGGCCTAAAGCTTTGCTTTGCCCAATAATTACTTCAAACTACTAGCAGGAGATTGTTTTGAAAATAGATGCCAGAGGGAAAGCCTGTCCAACACCAGTAATAATGGCTAAAAAAGCTATTGAAAATATCGATGAAGGTATCTTAACAGTTTTGGTGGATAATTTTGCTTCAAAAGAAAATGTAATCAGATATGCTCACAGCTTGGGTCATTCGTGCGAATTCACTGAGAAAGAAAGTATTTTCACTATTGATATCGCAATCGGTTATCCATGTGATCTTCCTGTAAACAAACAGGTCACTAAAGACGCAAACGATAAAAATATAGTTGTCTATGTGAGCTCAGATGCTATTGGTGACAATAACGGCCTAGGTGAGGAGTTAATGAAAGGATTTATTGGCAACATCATCAATATGGATTTGCTCCCAAAAACAATTATTTTTGTTAATACCGGCATTAACCTGACGACCTTAAATCATGATACGGTAACGGCGCTGAATATTTTGGCAGAAAAGAAAATTGAAATATTAAGCTGTGGTGCATGCTTAACTCACCTAAATCTTGAACATGATTTACAAGTTGGAGAA
>JAOZOH010000282.1 GCA_029933365.1 Desulfuromusa sp.
CCGTCTTATTGTTGCCCAAAGTCATGCTCGACAAATCCCGCTATTAACAAAAGATCAAAACATCCTCAAAAATAGTCCCCTGGCATTTTGGTAGATAGAGACTTGGGTTAAATATAAACACCTGACCCTCACGTTCTTTTCACCTTTTCTCTATCCGAACTTATCAGATTTTAATCCTGTCAAAATAGATTTTGCACTTTCATCGAGGCAGTGCCTGGCGTATCGCCGGATAAAAATCACGGACAAACTGCTCCCCGATCTCGGTCGCTTTCTCCTCACCATCAGTCGCCATCACCGACAAACGGATAAAAGAAGAATCTCTCCGGTTGCTCAATACTGAATTTTTAACCATTGCCAATTTAAGAGCATATTCATTGGTCAATATCTGGTCTCGCACCTGGAACCAGTAAAGAAACAGCTGTTTCTCAGTATCTTTTTGGTAAATAGCACTGACATAAGGGATCTTATCACCATTCAACTCAACATGACGAACCACCTCTGTCAAACGATTCCAGCCACTTCCCGGCAAGCATTGTTTCGGAGAATGAATCGGTCCACTGTTTGGGCCACCATTATGAAAACCGATATAGAGGGATAATTTGTCCCCCCTTGAATTAGTGTAGGATCGGGAGAGATAATCAGTCGGCAGCAAAACCGCGAGAACCCGTTCGTCAAAACGTGCCTGACCCGTCATAGTCCAGTCACCAGCATGCTGAGGGAACTGATCAAGTGGAGTATTGATTGGCACATCAGCCTCAGAGCGGGTATAAACATAAAATGCCGCGAAACCAAGAAAGATGAAGAGAAGATAAAACCGCCATGATTTGATTATTTGCATATAAACTCACAATCATTTAGCCGCAGATTTACACAGATAAATACAGATTTTAAAAACCGTTGATGATTCGTTTAACTTGGACACTCGGACTTCCAAAATTGATAAGAAGTGCAATTTTCTTGTTTGTTGCCTTCAGGTAATTCAGGCACTGTGCAAAGTGAATATTGTCGATTTTCTTTACTGTCTTCAGTTCAACAATAATTTCATTTTCAACAACAAGATCGGCAAAATAATCTCCAACAGCAATACCATCATAGTAAACTTTTATCGCCGACTGACAACAAACATCAAGACCACCCTTTTTCAATTCATGAGCCAGCGCATTTTCATAAACTTTCTCAAGAAAACCGTGACCAAGTGTGTTGGCAACAGTATATGCGCAACCTATAATTTGCTCAGTTAGAACATCAGTACTGATCATTCGCCCCCCCAAAAAAAAGGGTTTTATTCAGATTTCAATCAGCGGCCATCGGTGTTTATCAGTGGATAATTGACTAAGAACTTCTTTTTTAACCACAGATATACACAGATAAAAACTGATTTTAAAACCACAACCTTTTAGCAGAATCAGTTCTTATGGTTAGACCTTAAAATCAAAAAAATATTCTGACAGTTGCTATCTTTATCCGATTCTATTAGATTTTATCCTGCCAATTGTTTTATCTGTGTCAATCTGCGTTCATCTGCGGCTAATGCTTTTGATCTAAGGCCAGATTTTCCGCATCACCCCGCTACACACAAACAACATGACCATCGCCAGAACAAAAACCCCCATCCCGGCAAATTCGTGGAAGAACCCTTCCGCTGCTGCAGCACCGTAATATTGCGCCAAAAAACCGGTCCCTATCACCCTGATCATATTGGTTAATATGGCAATTGGTATGGTGAGCAAAACCAGCACCACCCGCCTCGATGTTTTGTCCTGCGACAAAACCGCCAGAGCAACACCCAACGCAAGAAGCGACATCAGAGAACGCAATCCACTACACGCATCGGCAACTTCTAAAACCGTCTGTGGAAACATAATAATGTTCCCCTCACGCCAAACAACGACCCCCATCAGCTTAAGTGAAATCACGGAAAACTTGGCGACAAAGAGCTTCAGAGGAAATGCCAGCGCATCGTAAACGATATACGGGAGAGGAATCATAAAGAAAAGAAAACCAACCGGCAGCGCCAACGCTTTCAGCCACCGCCATCCCATCAAAAACAGAATAATCCCGGCAAGCAGAAAAACCAGCGAAGCCCGTTTAGAAAAATATTCCTGAGCCGCTACCCCAGCAAACAGAACAAGAAGAGCAAAAACAATTAGTAAAATTCCGCTGGTTGCCGGTTTTACTTCAAGTTTTCCAAGTTTATCCCGCTCTTGCCAGATAAAGTAACCAGAAATAATCGGGACCAACAGACCATGAGAATAATTGGGGTCATTCATCCAATCAAGATAAAGGTTCTGTAGAATCCCTGCATAAATCCCGACAATTCCCAATACAAGAACTACAAACAACACCAAATGATATTTTGAAAGCTGATAAATTGTCACGAGC
>JAOZOH010000283.1 GCA_029933365.1 Desulfuromusa sp.
CCTCGTCAACACCCTCTTAATTAAGGAGAGTTGTACAATTATTTCTTCTCATCTGATTTTACTTCTTCAAGCTCTGAATGCTTTCCGAGTAAACCTTTGACCGATTCTTGCAATTTAACATAGAGCTTTTCAACCTTATTCTTACCTTTGGCTTCTTTCTTCAGTGCTTTTATCTGCGCTGAAATATCTTTATAAACCGAAGAATGCTTATCGGTATAACCTAAGGCTGTCGCTAGTTTTAGCTGCTGTTTGGCATCATCAAGTAGTGACATTGCCATGGCTTTATCATTCTCCTTGTCGGTCTCAGAAGCGGCCTTAATCATTGATTCAGCGCGAACTAATGAAAGTGGTATCACCGATCTGTTAATCACTATTGTAGAAAGTGCAGTTGCTAACACCTCAGATGCCGCTTGTTGATTACCAGCAACTAGCTCTTTGGTCGCCAGTTTGATCGCATCAGGGTAAGTGCTCATAGGCAAATAGCTTGTGCTTGTTACGATTTCATCAGTAAGTGGAGCTAAAATAGCACGAGCTACCTGAACTCTTGAGTCAGAAAGATAGTCTTTAGCAAGCTCGACCTGGGCTTTTACGGTTTCTGGCAATGTAATTAAAGCGATTACATCAACAGAGGCAGCAATTGGAATCAAGCCTAAATCTGGATTTGCTGCAAGTGCAATATCAAATTTGCCTGTTGCAGCTTCCAACACATCAATGGCATCTTTTTCTTTACCATCGTTGATCAATTTAGTCGCATCAGCCACCTTCTTAAAGCCATCAAGGACATCTTTATTTATTTTTTCAAGCAATTCATTCTGCTTTTTTTCTTGCTTGGCAATGGCCTTTTTCTGGGTTTCCTGCTGTTTTATGTCTTTTTTGTCATCACCATTTTCACTTGCAGCAGGAGCAGTTGCGTGTTTGGTTTCGTCTGCTAAAACCAGCGGAGTTATTGCGAAAGTACTTGTAACGGCAGCAGCCATTAACACAGCTATTAGTTTGTTTGAGTTATTTAAAATTTTCATTTATGTTTTCCTGTCGATTTAGGTTGTTAGTTTTTTTAACACAGTTTTACTCTCCTCGGTTACAAGAAGAATAGACTGTTTATTGAATAACCGAGGCTCAGGATTAAGCCCCGGCCTTAGTACTATTTATTTTTTATCCGCCTCCGTCTTCTTCTTAGGAATAGTTATGGTGAGCACGCCATCCTTGTAAGTTGTTCCCATACCCCGATCCTCAACAGGTCCCGGGAGAGTCATGGCTCTGTGAATAGTTCCCATACTTCTTTCCATGCGGATATATTTGTGATCCTTTGTCTCTTCATAGTTGCGTTTGGTACTGGCGCTCACGCTTAGCAAATCCCCTTTAAGATGCACTTGTATTTCACTATTATCAGCACCTGGAATATTCATGGTGACAAGATATTGTTCATCGGTTTCTTCAATATCTGTCTGAGGTTCAATACTGAAGGGGTCCCAGTCAGTTCTGGGAAACGGACTCATCTGAAGCCTGTTTCCAAAATTGTTGAATATTCGGTCCATCTGTTCCCGCATCGTTTGAATCTCCTCGTAGGGATCCCAGTGATAAAAACCAGAGGAGTGAGGAGATTTGTCGGGGGCATTTTCAGTTTTAGCAGTTGCTTTTTCCTGCACTTCCAGTGTGCTGTTATCCGGCTCTGCTGCTCCCTGAAGATTTTGGGAAAAAGACAATAACATTGCAGAGAAGAGGAGTAAGGGTATCAAAAATATCCGCCTGCTTCTGTTTTTTTCCATTCTTTTCATATTTTCACCTCATTATTTGCTTGTTTCTGTGAATTGATGATGGTTCCTTGTGTAAGGAAACCCATTTCATAAAATGTTCTCTGCACATTTTCTTTTGCCCGTGCTATGTCCTTCTGCACATCCCCCTTTGGCCGTCCCTGAACCTGGGCTATCTCATCCACACCATATCCCTCAACGACATGCAACAGATAGCTTTGCCGTCTCTGAGTGTATAATTCACACAACACATCATAAAGGCAGCGCCTCTGCTCATCATCACTGAGCATTTCCCATGAAGCTGTGGTCTGGTTATCCGGCAGGATGTCTGACAGTAACAAAGTTGAATCGTGGAAGTCGATATTTGCCATAATATCTGACACCGGACTCTTGTTAAGCCGCAGCAGATGTTCCTCCCGTTCTGGTGAAATCATACGATTGTATTCCCACTCCACCACCTGCAACTGTTCATAAAGCAGTCCGGTTAGCCAGTGCTCCAGTGATTTGTTCTCTGGTTTGGAGGCAAAATTCTCCCAGGCAAGGTCAATGGTATCATCCACCAATTCCCCTACAGTGGTAAAGCCGGGACTGATAAGTCCGTCCATCTCAAGAAATGTCAACTCCCTTCC
>JAOZOH010000284.1 GCA_029933365.1 Desulfuromusa sp.
TCTTCGGATACAGACAAGATTTGTTGTCCCGTCACCCCGCACTAAATTTGATAGAACTTTATGCTAAATCGAGAAAACTTATCAAGGGCATCACATTCATCCACAGTCTTACTCAGGACGAAAGACTGTGGTTGCATCTTGGAAAAACCCTGGAGCGTGAGCAAGCTCTCCATCTTGCTATCGCAGTATACAAAGAAGCGCTCAACGAGCACCTCCAATCGATGGCAATTCACAAACGTTTAGCAATAGTTTGCGAACGCACCGACGATTTACAAGGAGCAATCGACATCAGTCAGGCAGCTATAGATAAGGGGGTTTTGGAGGACGGCACAAAAGGGGGATTTAAAGGGCGTCTGCTGAGGCTAAAAAATAAGCGGGGTAAACAACGAACGTAATCTTATAAACCACCATTGCCAAAAGACTTTAGGCAGACCAAGCCCAGTTGGTAACGGCGGCCTCAAGGGGGACATTCTATATTGACCCCGTCAAGAAAAATATTTACCTATTATAAATCAATAGGTTAGAAATATAGACTTTTTTTCGCGCACCTCTCCTGCTGTTTTCATTTCGGCATCTGTCTCACTTCTTGGTGAACCTTGAGTTTAATCGTTACACGTATCCGGCATTCTCTGTCCGCTATAGGAGCAGGGTCGCCTCAGCATTCCTTATCCAATCTTCAAGATTCCAATGAGAGGCCCATGTTTGTCCCGCCCGAGGTCATTGCCTCAACGTTGTTGATCGGGCTCTTCTCGCCGCTGGCTGCTTCAGGATATTCTGCTATGGCCTGAAGTAGTCAGAATCAAAGACTTCTTTGTGTTTCATCAGAGTCCAGGCAACGACCAACATTTTAGCTGCCAGTTTGACTCGCATCTTCAGTTTGATGCCCCGCTCAAGCTCTCGTCCTTTTAGCAAACGGGTGAAGTAGCTGCGAATGACTTCATCTCTGTAACTGGCAATCTGAGCCGCCTGCACCAGTGCGTAACGTAACTCAGCCTTACCTTGCTTGGAGATGACCGGAATAGCACTGTTGCTGGTCTTGCCACTGCGTGACGCACTCAGATCTAATCCGGCCAAGCGGATAATCTGTTTGCGGCTGGTATAACGATGTGCATCGCCGATGGCAGCCAGGGTCATAGCTGAGACAATGGGTCCAAAACCGGGGATCGTCAGTAGATATGCGTAGCTTGGAAATGTCTGCCCGGCTTTTTTGAGGCGTTTTTCCAATTCACGTTTGGTCTGCCGAACCTGATGCAACTGCTCGACCAGCATGCGACCTTCCCAAATAGCCGCAGATGGAGGAGTACAGCCGACGGAAACATGACTGATCTCCCAGATGGTTCGTAAGCGCTGTTCATGAATCAGGTGACGTTTCTCCATGTGGTATTGCTGATGAAACTCATCAAACGACAAACTCGCAATGCGTGCTGGAGCAAAGTCCCGGGCAATAATATCAAGAATCAATCCATCTTGTCCGCCCTGAGGCATCATTTTGTCCAGCTCGGGAAAATATTGTGCCAGCAGAGTGTTGCGAATCCGCATCCGTAAGGCATGTTCCTGCTTCTTCAGTTTAGCTCGATAAGAGAGCAAGCTCCGCAATTCCCGGAAACCATCTTCTGCAAGATCGTAAAACTGGCAGCGGCCCTGACCAACCAGATCAGCGATGTTCGCGGCGTCCTTCGTGTCATTCTTATCCCAGCGGCCATCCAGCAAGGCTCGGTTGTTCTTTGCCGCAACATTGGAGACATAAACAACCTGCTCACCGTTTTTGATCAGATATTCAGCCAGAGGCTTGTGGTACGATGCTGTTGGTTCAAGACCGAAGACGCTCCTTCGCAAACTATGCTTCACTGAAAGATCGTGAGCCATGGAGCGAAGGCTGTTAAAGCCCTGAAGATTGTTGTCAAAGATCAATCTCTTCCAGAGGGTTCTGCCGTTGGAAGTGCCGAAAAAAGCGTAATGTTTATCTTTGGCGACATCCACCCCAACAACAAGAATTGTATCTGACCCACGAATTGTGTTATGCAGCACCCTGAACTGTTGTAATCGGTCTGTTTTGCTTTCCATTTCAGCCTCCTTGACTATCAATTTTGTCCACATTGATAGCAGGAGAAGAAATAAAAAACAGCCTGTTAATATATCCTATTTTACTTGAATCTCCGGGGAGTTAACCTCAACACAAATCAAGATATAACGTTGTTGCTTTAGTGCTTTAGGAGCGTAACCTGCTGTTCCCATGGATACGTCCTCTTTTCAAAGAGTATCGGTGAATTGCCGTTCTGTCAAATTGTTCCACTAATTCGGGTGACATCTTATTTAATCAACAACCTTCACAGCTACATGACCCGCTTTTTGGGGACACGTAACGAGTAAATG
>JAOZOH010000111.1 GCA_029933365.1 Desulfuromusa sp.
CGAACTTGGCAAGTTGCCGGAACCTGAGTATTTCCACAGATTCTGCTGACGAGCCTTATTTTTTATGGCGGGAATGACGAGACTTGAACTCGCGACATCCTGCGTGACAGGCAGGCACTCTAACCAACTGAGCTACATCCCCAAACTTGAAGCAATTCAAACTAATGACCGTAACAGAAAACTATTACAGCCCTAAAATTATGGTGGGCGAAGAGGGGCTCGAACCCCCGACATCCTGCTTGTAAGGCAGGCGCTCTCCCAGCTGAGCTATTCGCCCTGAAAACTATAATTTTAAAATGGCGGGGCTGACGGGACTTGAACCCGCGACCTACGGCGTGACAGGCCGTTGTTGTAACCAACTCTACTACAGCCCCGCAGATAGAAATAGGAAGTAAACAAGCGCCCAAGTGGGGTTTGATGATGGACAGCTCAATACTTCCTAATTCTGATATTATATTTTACGTTTATACGCTGTAACTATTAATTTACAGCTTCTTTCAGTGCTTTACCTGCTTTGAATTTTGGTACCTTAGCGGCCGCAATCTGAATTTTTGCACCAGTTTGAGGGTTCTGACCAGTACGAGCAGCACGGTCGCCAACACTAAAGGTTCCGAAACCTACCATAGCAACTTTTTCTCCAGCTTTCAGAGCGTCTGTTACTGCCTCAGTAAAAGCCTTCAGAGCTCCTTCTGCATCAGTTTTGCTCAGCCCCGCTTTTTCTGCCATTGCATTGACCAGATCTGCTTTAGTCACAGTTTACCTCCTCATAGGTTTTAAGTAAGTACAGTTAAGTGAAAACGCGATAAGATATATCAGGTTTTCGAAAAAGGTGTCAAGATGTTTTTCCCCATTATTCGGGCTTTCAGGCAATAAAATCAGTTTAAAGCCTTGCTGATTCAGCTCCTTGTTTTAGCAGCGGAAGTAAAAGCAAATTCAAGTACCTGATCCATATGACTTACCACCTCAATCGCAAGTGATTTGAGCAAAAGCGGTGATAATTCAACCAAGTTTTTTTTATTTTCTGCCGGGATCAACACCTTATTGATTCCACCCCTTCTGGCTGCCAATAATTTTTCTTTCAGCCCCCCAATAGCTAAGACCCGCCCTCGCAGAGTCACTTCACCAGTCATAGCCAGATCCTTTCTGATCGGACGACCCGTCAAAGCTGACGCCAGGGCAGTAGCGATTGTAATCCCTGCAGAAGGGCCATCCTTAGGAACGGCACCTTCAGGAACATGGACATGGATATCAAGTTTTGAGTAAAAGTCTTTTTCAAGCTGGAGTTCCTGCCAGCGGGAACGAATATAACTCATGGCTGCTTGAGCTGATTCCTGCATCACGTCGCCCAGCTGACCCGTTATGATCAGTTTCCCTTGACCGGGAAGAGTTGTCACTTCAATAGTTAAAAGTTCACCTCCAGTTTCGGTCCAGGCCAAACCGGTCGAAATACCAATCTGATCGTGTTCTTCACGTACTCCATATTGATACTGTAGTACACCAAGGTATTTCTGAACTTGTTTATCACCAACCTTGAAGCTTTTATTTTTTCCTTCAAGTAACGTCTTTTTAGCCAGTTTACGCATAACCGCAGCGATATTTCGATCTAAACTACGCACACCCGATTCACGGGTGTAACGCCTGATAATCTCATATATTGCTCGATCCGAAAATTTCACCTGTTTACTATTGAGACCATGAGCTTCAATTTGTTTTTCCAGTAAATAGCGACGCGCGATATGGAGTTTCTCCTCCTCAGAATAGCCTTCAATTCGGATCACCTCCAAGCGATCGTGCAGAGGACGAGGAATTGTCTGAAGGTTGTTCGCTGTTGCAACAAAAAGGACTTGTGACAGATCATACTCAACATCCAAAAAGTGGTCAGAAAAACTATTATTCTGTTCCGGGTCAAGCACCTCAAGAAGTGCAGATGAGGGGTCACCACGAAAATCAGTACTCATCTTATCAATTTCATCCAACATGAAAACTGGGTTCTTCACTCCAGATTTACGCAATCCCTGAATTATTTTTCCTGGCATGGCACCGATATAGGTTCGGCGATGACCGCGAATTTCAGCTTCATCACGCACACCACCTAGAGAAATCCGCACAAATTTTCTTTGTAGTGCTTTTGCGATCGATTGCCCCAGAGATGTTTTACCGACACCAGGAGGGCCGACAAGGCAGAGAATAGGCCCCTTAATCTGCTTTACCAATGCCTGAACGGCCAGGTATTCGAGAACCCTTTCTTTAACTTTTTGCAATCCATAATGATCTGCTTCCAGAATATCTTCTGCTTTATGCAAATCATGACGATCCTGGGTTCCTTTCTGCCAGGGCAATGACAGTAACCACTCAATATAATTACGTACCACAGTTGCTTCAGCCGACATGGGTGACATCATTTTCAACTTGCGCAATTCGGCACGAGCCTTTTCAGTCGCCTCCTTTGACATCCTTTTTTTCTTGATTTGTGCTTCAAAGTGGAGAAGTTCCTGCTTAAATTCGTCCTGTCCCCCAAGTTCCTTTTGAATAGCGCGCATCTGTTCATTCAGATAATACTCTTTTTGACTGCGCTCCATCTGGCTCTTAACCCGACTGCGTATTCTCCCTTCTATCTGGAGAATTTCAATTTCCTGCTCGAGTAAAACCAAAATATGCTCCAACCGTTGAACCGGATCTATAAATTCAAGCATTTCTTGTTTATCAGCAATCGGAACTTGAAGATGTCCGGCAACGGTATCAGCTAGTCGAGAAGGATCATCAAGCCCGATTATCGTGCTATTCACCTCGGCAGGTACTTTTTTACTCAAGCCTATATAGATTTCAAAACTTGATTTGATTGCCCGAATAACAGCTTCAACCTCTGAAGTATCAGCCATGGATTCCACTAATGGCTCAGCAACAACCTGCAGCAGGTCATCCCCCTGAATAAAGGAATTCACCTGACCACGCCAACAGCCTTCAACTAAAACCTTGACTGTCCCATCTGGAAGCTTAAGTAATTGAATAACCTTTCCAACCGTACCTACCCGGTAAAGGTCATCTTCTTCAGGAGCATCAACCTTAGGATCCTTCTGACTGAGGAGAAAGATCGCCTTGTCACCATCTGATGCTTTTTCCAGGGCGCCAATTGACTGAGGTCTCCCCACAAATAATGGAACAACCATGTGGGGGAAAACGACAATATCCCGTAATGGCAATAGCGGTAAAAGCTGTGGAGAGGGAAGAGTGGATTGCTCAATAGTGTCTGGCATAAATTCAAGCCTACAAAGTGAAAAGGAGCGCACTGTCTAACGACAAATCTGCGCTCCTGAAAAAATTTAAAGAAATTTTAAAGGGTTAGGCACTTTCAGCAATATCATAGAGAATAGTTGGTTTCGCACCTTTAGTAATGACATCTTCATTCAAAACAACTTCCCTAACTCGATCCTGAGAGGGGATGTCGTACATCACATCGAGCATGGCGTTTTCGAGAATGGAACGCAGGCCACGCGCACCGGTCTTACGAATCAATGCCTCTTTAGCAATCGCGATTAACGCCCCATCAGTAAACTTGAGATGGACATTTTCCATCTCAAAGAGACGTTGATATTGCTTCACCAGTGCATTTTTGGGTTCGTGAAGAATCTGGATAAGAGCAGCCTCATCCAATTCACCAAGTGTTGCAATCACCGGCATACGCCCTACAAATTCAGGAATTAAACCGAACTTAAGCAGGTCTGTGGGTTGGACTTTACCCAGCAGTTCCCCCAAGTCCTCTTCTTTAATCGAACGAACCTCAGCACCAAAACCCATAGTCTTAGTTTTAATTCGCTTATTGATAACCTTTTCCAAGCCGGAGAAAGCTCCCCCACAGATAAACAGGATATTTGTCGTATCAACTTTGAGGAATTCCTGCTGTGGATGTTTGCGCCCCCCCTTGGGAGGAACACTGGCTGTCGTC
Organism: Desulfuromusa sp.; assembly: GCA_029933365.1. The sequence goes on from JAOZOH010000111.1 coordinate 3,944, forward strand.
CCCTCAATAATTTTCAGTAATGCCTGCTGAACCCCTTCTCCTGAAACATCCCGAGTAATCGATGGTGATTCTGACTTGCGTGCAATTTTGTCAACCTCATCAATATAGATAATGCCCTTCTGGGCTTTTTCCAAATCGTAATCAGCAGCTTGCAGCAAACTGAGAATGATATTCTCGACATCCTCACCAACATAGCCGGCTTCCGTCAAATTGGTTGCGTCAGCGATGGTAAAGGGAACATCCAATACTTTTGCCAAGGTCTGAGCCAGCAGAGTTTTGCCACTGCCCGTCGGTCCCAACAACAGAACATTACTTTTCTGAATTTCCACTTCACCATTTTTTTCAGCAGACTCAATCCTCTTGTAGTGATTATAAACAGCAACTGACAGCACTTTTTTTGCCAGCTCCTGACCAATCACATATTCGTCAAGGATATCATTGATTTCAACAGGCTTAGGTAACTGTTTCGATTCAGGATCAACGGTCTGATCAAGGCGAGATTCTTCATCTATGATGTCATTACATAGTTCTATACATTCATCACAAATATAAACCGTTGGCCCGGCAATCAGCTTTTTGACTTCATCCTGAGATTTGCCACAAAAAGAACAGGTCAACTGACTGTTTTCATCCTTTGGACTCACGCGTTACTCCTTCGAATTATCAATGTTTAAGATTTTCTTTCGACAATCGAATCGATAATACCATAACTACACGCTGTTTCGCTATCCATGAAAAAATCACGCTCTGTATCAACCGTAATCGTCTGCAAATCTTTTCCCGTGTGCTTCGCCAGAATCCCATTTAAAGACTCACGCATGCGCAAAATTTCTTTTGCATGGATGCTGATATCTGTTGCCTGCCCCTGAAAACCACCTAGCGGCTGATGAATCATGACGCGAGCATGAGGCAAAGCAAAACGTTTCCCCGGAGATCCAGCAGCAAGAAGAATTGCCCCCATACTGGCAGCTTGACCGATGCAGATAGTAGAAACCGGTGCCTTTAAATACTGGATCGTATCATAAATTGCCATTCCAGCTGTCACCACACCACCAGGAGAATTGACGTAGAGATGAATGTCCCGATCAGGATCTTCTGATTCTAGAAATAGCAATTGAGCAATAATCAGATTAGCCATATGGTCTTCAATCTCTCCGCCGAGAAAGATGATTCGATCCTTCAGCAGTCGAGAATAAATATCATAAGCCCGCTCACCACGACCGCTATCTTCGACCACCATTGGCACCAGACTCATATCAGGACTCCCTTAGTTCGCTATCGTCAACATCATCCTGCTCAGGTTTTGGTGGCTCAACCTCGGTTACGACAGCCTGCTCCAATAAAAACTTGGTGACCTTTTCTTGCAGAATTTGCCCTTTTAAACCAGCTAATGTGGATTGATTTTCAAAATATTTTTGCACCTGATCTAACGGAACTTCGCTGTTATCAGCAAACTCTTGCATTTTCTGTTCAATTTCAGACTCATCAACAACAATTTTTTCCTGCCCGGCAATTGCATCCAATACCAACTCGCCCTTAACTTGCTGAACAGCCATATCCCGATAAGCCTTAGCGAAAGACTCATCGTTCATCCCCAGCATTTCAAGAGTCATCCCCTGAGCCTTCAGCTTCTGGGTAAAACTGTCCTTAAGGTGGAGTAGTTGATTGTCAATCATCCCTTCAGGGACATCAAAAACATTATTTTCAATCAAAGCAGTCATCAGGTTTTCTTGTAACTGTCCATCAATCCGCTGTTTTTCCTGAGCAATGGAGTTTTCTTTGATGCGTTCCTTGAGCTCGTCCAGGTTGTCAGCATCAAGCTCTTTAGCCAAAGCATCATCAATCTTTGGAATATGCTTTTCCTTGATCTCTTTAACCATTACCTTGAATACAGCCGGTTTGCCTGCCAGATCCTTAGACCCATACCCTTCGGGGAAAGTTACCTCAACCTCTTTTTCCTCTTCGCGCTTCATCCCCACTAACTGTGCTTCAAAACCGGGGATGAAGCTATTGGAGCCAAGAGCGAGTTCAAAATCTTTAGCCGCACCATTTTCGAATGGAGTGTCATCAATAAATCCTTCAAAATCAATAATAACGGTATCCCCATCACGTGCTTTTTTACGGCTCGCCACCTCAAGTTGAGTCTTCGAGTTGGCCATCTGTTCAAGTTGTTTCTCGATGACATTTTCATCAAAATAAAACTTTTCTTTTTCAAGATTCAGCTGAGTATAATCTTTTGCAACAACCTCTGGGCGTACTTCCACTTCAGCCTCATACTTAAAGGGTTTCCCCCCTTCAACGGCTCCAGATTCAGTCACTTCAGGCTGGGATACCGCCTCAATTTCATTGTCCAGTAGTGCTTTATATAGACTATTGTTGATTAATGGGCCGGCAGCATCATACTGGGCCCTTGGTCCATAATGTTGCTCAAGTATTTTTCTTGGCACCTTACCCTTACGAAAACCTTTAATATCTGCAGTCTTGGCAATTTTTTTATAAGCATTTTCCAGCTCAGCATCAACAACATCAGCTGCAATCTCAAGACTAAGTTTTTTTCTGATCGGGCTCAGAACTTCAACAGTAACACTCATTATTTTCCCTTCCTATTTCCATAAATGTTGATCACGCTCAATGTAAAAATCGATATAGATGAAATATTTAAATGGCCTTGAAAGCCACAATTAGAATGGTGCGAGAGGGGGGACTCGAACCCCCACATCATAGGATACTGGTTCCTAAGACCAGCGCGTCTACCAATTCCGCCACTCTCGCAAAAAATAACTATAAATTGATGCACTCGCAAAAATGAATCAGATGGCTAAACAAAAATTTCGTTCCACGGTGTTACAGTGGGGCGGACTTTTGCGACGCCATCATTAAATTAACAATGCCCACCTCCCAAACCCACCCGGTTGGACGGGCTAACTGAGTGCGGAAGGTGAGCATTGTTTATAAATGGGGTGAGTGAAGGGGCTTGAACCCTCGACATCCGGAGCCACAATCCAGTGCTCTACCAACTGAGCTACACCCACCAGAAAAACCAGGTTATGTTACGGAAACTATACCGTCTTGTCAATTTAAAAAATGGCGCGCCAGGAAGGATTCGAACCCTCGGCCTACGGATTAGAAGTCCGTTGCTCTATCCAACTGAGCTACTGGCGCATCACCTGCAAAAGTACTATCTAAATCAAAACCACCACAGGAGGCTGCGTTTCTAGCATGCGTTACAAAGATTTGCAAATAAAAATCTCGGTTCAAACGCCATCAATCTTGATTATTCAGCCGCTCGGGCAATGGGGGATCATCTCTGAAGGGGTCATCCTCGATATTATCCGACTCCACCACAAAGTTTATGGTGCGTTGCAACAAATCAAACTCCAAGCCAAACCCGGGATCTTCGGCAAATGGATCTTGATGAGAAGGTACGGGATGAGCATCTACTGCAAACGGAGGATCGCTGGAGAATGGATCAACAGCAGGAGAACCACCCTGCCCGGCTTGATCTTTAACCAATTCCACCAGGGACACAGCCCCCTGAGAACGCTCAACAAGGTCAAAAGTGTTGATCAATTCAGCAACCAGAGATTTTGGTTCCGGGATATCTTCTCTGTAGAGAATTAACAATTCATCCAGCCAATCCACAGCAAGCTCAATAGTTTCAATTTCAATCTTGCTCGGAGTTGTTTGTGCCGTCGTATGTCTCGCAATGACTGTTTCAAGACAATCAGCTATGAGCCGAAAAGAATCAACTTCAGCATCAGTAGCAACCTTTTTGAGGACAGAAGTTGCATGCACTGAGTCAGTCAGGAACAACGGGGTAATGGTTTGCCCGCACAGAGAGGTACGGATTTTGTTAATCAACCCTGCTGCTTCATCAATAAACAATTGCCGATTGTTCGTTTGCTCGGTCATCAAAAAATCTCCACATTAATCAGTTCATAGCGACAGCGATTATAACATAAAAAACTGCAAATTAAATGAATTATAATTTATAGATTCTTAAGAGAAAAAGTTATCGGAATTTTAACCTGGCTATCTATCGATAAGCCGAAGGATGTTGCCGGTTTAAACTGCCATCGGCTGATCGCTTTGCGTGCCGCGTTATCAAGACTTCGATATCCTGAAGAGGCCAATAGATTCAGATGGCCAACGCGACCGCTCTTGAGGATCAACGCTTCAAACACAACTTTCCCCTCCCAGCCGCGTAATTTAGCAACGTTAGGATAGTGCGGAGAAGGGTTTAAATCATAGCGGGGTAAGGCATTGCTGGTTTTTTGAGCAACAGTAATATCCCCCTGCCCCTGTAATGGTAAAACAGAAGCTTGGTCAATGACGACAGTTTCCGCTTGAGTTGCTACCCCGTCAAAAAGAGACATGTCGCTCTCATCCTGAGGCTCTGAATCTACAGGAGTCGGTACCGGCAACTGAGTCACGGCTTCCGAATCGGGATCACTACCCTCAGGCCCAGAAGCCTCTACCGGGATTTCAATAGCATCAATATCGACTGGAGAAGGGCTATTTTCCTCCGGTTCTATTATCACTTCAGGAGGGACTTTGTTTATTTTCAGCGTCGGTTTCGCAACAACAGGTTTCATCTTTTCGGGTGGCTTATTTATTTTTTTATTGCTTGAAGATTGTTCAGCATCTGGTGTGATTTTTTTCTTTAACAACGGAGGTGAATTTTTAACAACCTGTTTTGGGGATGTTTTTGGGGTTGGTACAGGGTAAAATGAAGCAAGTGATCGCGAGACATAGTCAATCCCCACCTGCCGAGATTGCAATGGTTTTGCCAGCAACATAACATCAAAAGACAAACCCCACAAATGCAGAGCCACCGAGAGAACAATAAAAAATGAAATCCGCGCAACAGAATTCAAGTGCAACCTCTAGCAATGATGGCTTAGCCATCCGATTTGTTTTTGCGAGTGCATCAGCAATATAATCACATCATAAAAACTTAAAACTTGGTATCAGAGATAACAAGCCACTCACATAAACTTGGCTTTTATTCTACCTTGCTGCTATATTATCACTGTTTTAATGAGCGAACGTGGCCCATGTTATGGACAAATGAAATCTGATGAATTCAATACTCAAACTAAAATCATGGGTCAATAGTCTCTTATTTATCCCGTTATTATTCATACCGCAAATAGCCAGCGCGGACAACCTTCAAACCGAGGTGTCAGCGACAACGGAAGCACTTCCGGTAATGCCTGACATCCACGTAGAAGCCCTGAGAATAGCCCCTACCACTGGCATGACAATCATAGACAGGGAAATGATTGAAAATCTGCCAGCTCG
>JAOZOH010000112.1 GCA_029933365.1 Desulfuromusa sp.
TGGGGGAAGGTTCTATGTTAGAAATATCGGATCATGGGGAACGTGGAACTTTGGCTGAAGAGGGAATTAAGGCGGCTGAAGATGGGAATACTCGTCTGGCCTTAGGTCTTTTAAGTCAGCTTAAACCTGCAGAAATGTCTCCTTTGCTTACATCTTATATGGCTTATTGTCTTGCCTGCGAGAAGAGGGATTTTAAGAAGGCTTTGGCTCTTTCACTTAACGCCTTGCAGGAGGATCGGTTGCATCCCCTGATCTATCTCAATCTGGGACGGGTCTATCTGGTAGCGGGGCTTCCAAAAAAGGCAATGCAAACTTTTCGGCGGGGTATTCGTTGCCAACGCCATCCATTATTGTTGCGCAAATTTGAAAGCCTTTCCAATCGCCGCCGCATGCTGTTTCCATTCCTCGGACGTTCTAATCCTTTGAATGTTGTTTCTGGGAAAATATTATCAAAATTTTCCTGATAGTTTCACTTGTTTCTCTGAGGTAGAAATCCACAAGAATAAGTATCGTGTCGGCACTATTCTGCGTAGGCTCGCTTTTATCCAACCTAGTTCATAAAGGCTCTCCCTGGCTTGACCCGTTCTATTTGCCGGGCTAGGATGACGAATCGATCTTATTCCCCATAAATTGTTTTTAGGAGTCACCATGACCCGCATTGCTATCATCGGCGCAGGAATCTCTGGGCTTGCCACGGTCTATGCCATTGAACAACAGGCAAAACAAGCTGAACTGGAAGTTGAAACTCTGCTATTGGAAAAAGAGCCGCGAACGGGAGGCAAAATTCTTTCAATTAAAGATGAGGGCTTTCTTTGTGAGTGGGGGCCCAATGGATTTCTTGATAATAAGCCGATGACTCTCGAACTGTGCCGGCAATTGAAGATTGACCAACAATTGCTCCGTTCTGACGATAACGCACGCAAAAGATTCATCTATTCTGAGAAGATTCTCCATCAGATGCCAGAAAATGGAGCAGCTTTTCTTAAGTCGAAATTGATTTCCTGGCCGGGTAAATTTCGTCTTGCCGGTGAAATGGTGATCCCGAAACGTCAGAGTGGAGGGGACGAAACCCTGGCTGAATTTGGTCGTCGTCGGTTGGGAAGTGAAGCCCTTGAGAAACTGATTTCTCCGATGGTTTCAGGAATCTTTGCTGGGGATCCCGAAACCATGAGCTTGAAGAGCTGCTTCCCACGTATCTATGAATTGGAGCAGGAATACGGTGGTCTGATCAAGGCGATGCTCAAATTAGCGAAAAAAAAACGGGCTGAGGTTAAGGCCGGTAAGGCTGTCGCTAGTGCCGCTGGCCCGGGTGGTGTGTTGACTTCATTTAGCGGGGGGATTCAGGAGTTAACTGATGGGGTTGCCGCGGCTCTTTCGGGCAAAATTTTGACCGGTAATGGGGTACAGGAAATAGAGCAGAAGGGGGATGGTTTTCTCCTCACTCTGGAGGATGGGCAACAGCTTGAGGTGGAAATGGTTGTCACTGCTGCCCCTGCTTATGCGGTTGCCAATATGCTGGATGAGTTGAATGATAAAAGCTCTGCAATTCTCCGGCAGATTCCTTACGCAACCATGAATGTGATCTGTTTTGGCTATCAGCGGGAGCGGATTAATTTTGATCTGAATGGTTTTGGCTACCTGATCCCCAAAGCTGAAGGGTGTGATACCTTGGGGACTTTGTGGGATTCCAGTATCTTCTCCAACCGTGCTCCGGAAGGGATGGTGTTGTTGCGTTCGATGATGGGGGGGGCTGCTAATTCAGCAGCGATTGATTTTTCTGAAGATGAAGTGAAAGCCCGAACGATGAATGATTTACGGCAGATTATGAAGATTGAGTGTGAACCAGATTTTGTGAAGATTTTTCGCCATCGCCACGCCATTCCACAATATACCCGTGGCCATGCACAACGGTTGCAGGAGTTGAATGAGTCTCTGCAGGGTTCTCCTGATATGATTCTGACCGGAAATGCTTTTTATGGGGTGGGTTTGAATGATTGTGTGCATGCCGCAAACCAGGCAGCGAGCAAGGTTGTTGCTCGCCTGGAGAAGAAGAGAAAGTAAAATCTGGAATAGGATTAATCTGCGTAACTCAAAGTTCAGGATTTGCCCCCTTTTTCTTCGAGTTGCGTTTTCTCTTCCATATTTTCTGCGCTGACTTTGAGTGGAGAATAGGTCAGGTAACGAAACCCTCCATGTTCAGTATTTTCGATGATTGAAACTGGTCCAGAAATCTCAGTTTTAATCTCATCACTGCTTTCACCCAATTCAATAGAAACCCCCTCTTTGAGTGAGTTGAGAATATTGATTTTTGGATTAGCTGTTGGGTGCTCATCGGCTGCAAAGCTGAGTAACTCTTCTGCTAGCTCTTCCCGCTCTTCCTCAAGATTGACCTGTCGCTGGGTGAGAATTCCGATGCGCAATTCAGTCGCCTCACGTAACGCTTTGCGTTGTGTTGAGGGTGGTTTTTTGTTCAGAATGGTTAACGTCTCTCCTATTTTTCTGATTTGCTCTACAAGGCTTTTCACTTGATTGCGCAAATATTTTAGCCGGTCGGTTTCGGGAAAATAGACCCCGGAGGTGACATTGGTTTTTGCTCCAGCTCTAGCGCCAAGGATTTTGACTTCGACTCCCTCGAGGGCAACAATTTCCCCTCCAGTCACCAACCCTGTTGGTATATTGATGCTGCCTGTTGATTTAACTACTGCATTGCGTAACTCGTGGGAGATATTGACATCGCCCCAGCATTCAACTTTGACTTGATTGAGATAGCGAGCCTGTAGGGTGCCATGACAGATGATTTTTCCAATGCCTCGGCCAGCCATTGTCCCGATTGTCACCGGTCCGTCAGAGCTGATCTGGCAGGCGCCCACCGCACCGGTAATATTAATTCCTTTTGTTGCCGAGATGTTGAAATCATCCAGAACATCCCCTTTGATATCGACAAATCCATTGAAGCTGATGTGGCCGGTACTTAAATCAACATCACCGTTGACAATAAATTCTTCAGCAATACTAAGGACATTACTGTCGAAAACGGCTCGCCCTTCCTGCTCTGCTATAGCCTGCGTTCCATCTTCACTGATTCGGACACCGCTTCCAGCAATAAGAGGATTTGGTTTGCCTTCCAGCGGTGGAATGACTTCGCCTGTAATGGTATGACCCGCTTCTCCCGCACACGGCAGATGGATGTTACCAATATGTTGTTCCGGGACAACATTGGAAAAGTTCTGCAGTGATTTAAAATCAACACGCCCTGATTTGTCTTCAACCAGGTCAGTTTTCTCTTTTCCTGTTGCGACAATGAGCTCAAACCAGCCATCTTCGCCGTGAATCGGTTCCGATCCTCTGGCCAGGATAAATTGTTGTGGATCTTCCCCCAGGGCAGCTTCGCTACAGAAGATTGCAACTTGTTCAAGATCAACTGTTTTAGTGATATCATGGTTGCGTAAGATAGAAATCAGTTCTGCTGGTGGGATACTGTTGGCAGTGTCATGAACAGTGATATTAGCCCGGCATTCAAGTTGATTGTTGTGTGCTTCAATGCGCAAGGTATAAGCATCATTGACGAATTCGCCAAGAAGCTTGGCACCGATATCAACCCCTTGCTGTGCTTTGGATGCAGTCATGAAAATCCTGTGCGGAGATAAAATCGTGGAAATAAGGATTAATTGTAGCATGTGTATCGGCTAACATGCTAATTTTCTTGAGTTAAAAATAAAACTATAGAGAGACCATCCAGCTAACCATCTGTTGCTGGGGTTTTCGACAATCTGGTGAAAAGGGATTTTATGTCAGAAATGGTTGAAAGTTTTAAACGTGATCTTGCTGGGGTAAGCTGGCGGGAATTGAAAATTCATCTGCAGCGGGATGCAATTATTATTATTTCTGCTGAGATTGATTTGATTGAGGCGGCAATTGCGGTGGCCGAGGATGACAAAATACAGGTTGAAGTTTGGATTGATGCTGGTCACCTGGCTAAGCCGACGGAGAAACAGTTGGGAATTTGGGAGCAGGAAGAGGACAAGCCCTTTCAGATGTTGATCGTCCAACCTTTTATCTTAATTCAGGAAATTGTCCATGCCTGAAAAGTTTGTCGCTTCACTCAGCAGCTATCATGTCTCTGGTGTCTTCAACCCCTGGGGGGACGTTGACCTTCAACATGATCTGGATGATCGGGGGCCGGAGGTGCGTCAGCGGCAGCTACTCAGCTATCTGCAGGAGCGGATCGGGGTTGCCGACACTCTCCTCTGTGCCGAAGCAATCGGTTATCAAGGGGGCCATTTCAGTGGGATTCCGATGACCTCAGAACGGCTTTTGTTGGGTGGTTTACGGCATAAAAATTTGTATCCGGAGATGGTTTTTAAGAGTATTTCCCCACAACGAACCAGTTGTGAAGGTTTAAAACCCCTGGGGTTTACCGAACCAACAGCAACAATTGTCTGGGGGTTTCTAGCTGAGCAGGAAATCGACCCTCGCCGAGTGGTGTTATGGAATGCTTTTCCCTGGCATCCATATCATCCTGATAAAGGGTTTTTGAGCAACCGTACTCCCAAAGATACAGAACTGACGGCGGGTCATCAGGTTCTGAAACAGCTATTGGAACTGGGGCAGTTTGAGCAGGTTGTTGCTATTGGAGAAAAGTCAGCTTTACAGCTGCAACAATTAGGAATTGCTGCTACCAAGGTACGCCATCCAGCCAACGGTGGAGCCGGAAAGTTTCGCACCCAGATGCTGCAGTTGTTTAAGGAGTTGTGATGGAATATATCAATGATTTTTTAACCGTTGCCATGATTCATCTGCTGGCAGTTGCCAGTCCCGGGCCTGATTTTGTGGTGGTTCTCAGGCAGAGTTTATCCACTGGTCGCACCGCAGCAATATGGACCAGTATTGGCATTGGGCTGGGAATCTTGGTTCACGTTGCCTATGCTTTGTTGGGCTTGGGGTTGATTATTTCTCAATCAGTACAGATTTTTAGTCTGATAAAATTGGTTGGCGCGGGGTATCTTTTATATATCGGTTGGAAATCTCTACATGCTCAACCTGATCATTCCGTCGTGGCGGATTCTGATGTGTTAACGTCGCAGAAAAAATGTAGTGCTGCCCAGGCACTCCGAATTGGGTTTTTGACCAATGTTCTTAATCCCAAGGCAACTTTATTCTTCCTTTCACTTTTTTCAGTAATTATAAAGCCTGACACTCCACAAAGTGTTCAACTTATTTATGGAGTATATATGTCGATAGCAACCGGGATCTGGTTTTGTGGACTGAGTTTCGTGCTGGCTCAACCTGCTGTCCGTCGTAGCTTCTCTCGATTTGGACATTGGGCTGAGCGGTGTATGGGGGTGGTTTTGATTGCTCTTGGAATTCGTTTGGCACTTACCAACCGCTAGTGAAAAAATGAGGTGTTATGTCGATTGATATTATAGAAAATCAGATTGCTCGATTTTTGGCCAGCGAAGCTCCTGAAGTGATGTCAATCAAAGGGGCTTGGGGAGTTGGGAAAACCTATGCGTGGAACAAATACCTGGGTAATGCAAAAAATCAAAATAAAATTGCGCTCAAAAAATACTCCTATGTTTCTCTCTTTGGGATCAACTCACTGGATGATTTGAAGTTTTCAATTTTTGAAAATATGGTGGATAAAAGATCAATCGGCCGAAGGCCAACGGTTGAGACTTTTAAAAACAATACCGCTGACTTACTCAAATCCCTGGGTAAAAAAACCTTACCGATCATTTCATCGAGCGCATCGATTGACCATTATCATTCCATTATCAATTCCTTATCATTTCTCTCTTTAGAAAAAACGGTTATCTGTATTGATGATTTTGAAAGGAAGGGTAAAAGCATCGAGGCTCAGGATATTTTGGGATTGATGACCCAGTTGAAAGAACAGAAGAAATGCAAGGTTATGTTAATTCTAAATGATGAGACTCTGAGCGAAGATTCCTCAATTGATTATATTAAACTGCGTGAAAAAGTTATCGATACCGAACTGAGATTTGCTCCAACGGCAGAAGATTGCGTCGAGATAGCCTTAAATAGCGATAAAATTGCACGTCAGTTGGGTGAAAATATTGTCAAGCTTGGCATCAATAATATCCGGATCATCAAGAAAATTGAAAAATTAACCGCACTATTAGTACCACTGTTAAAAGTCTATGAAGACCAGGTTTTATCTCAAGCACTCCATACCTTGACTTTGTTGAGCTGGTGTTATTATGGCCAATCAACTGATACTCCTGATTATAATTTTGTTGTGAGTCGCAACAGTCCTTTCAGCGATTTGGATGATGAAGTTGCGCTGACGACGCAGCAGCAGAACTGGTGCGCTTTCTTGCGCAATTATGACAACTATTCCATTGATGACTTTGACCAACAGATTGCCAGATTAGTTGAAAATGGCTATGTCGATGAAAGGAGTTTCTTGAAAGAGGCTGCGGTCTTGAACGAGGCAATTTTGGCGGCACGCTCAGAAAATTCCTTTCAAGAAGCCTGGCGGAAGTTTAACGAATCATTTGATAATAATGATCAGGACGTTATCGATTGTCTGTCTGACAGTTTCAAAAATAATGCTAAATATATCAGCCCGGTCAACCTTGACGGTACGGTACGGTTGCTGCGCAACCTAGGTAAAAGTAAGCTGGCAACAAAAATTATTAGTCTTTATATCGAAAAAAGGGATGCAGAAACAGATCTGTTTAATCTGGATACATCCTCTTTCTCTGGTGAAATCAAGGATCAGGAAGTTATTCTGAGATTCAGAGAGAAACATGAATCGCTACGGACAAAACTATCACTGTTGGAACTCTGTGATTTTCTGCTCGCCAATGACAGCCATGGTGAAGAAGAGGAAATCCAACTGTCTCAAGCACCAACTACTGAATATGTCCAACTTTTCAAATCTCAACAAGGGGGGAAACTGACACAGTACATCGATCTTTGCTTGAAATTTAGTCGCCTGGGGGGGATGGCTGAGCATCAGCGGATTATTGCTGATAAAGCTGCTGCCGCACTTAAAATTATTGGTAAAGAGAGTAAATTAAATGCCAGCAGAGTGCGGCGATTCGGGATAAAGGTTGATTGATATCTCACCGGAGCAACAGGGACAGTGAAAGAGAGCAGGCTGCTTCTCTGCCGCAGATACTGAGCTGCCAGCGTCGATAGCGCAAAGCACGCCAGTACAAAAGGGACGTTACGCACGATCACTCGGTATGGTGAACTTTCAAGATACTGACCTGCGATGAAAATCAGCAGGGGGAGCAGGAACCAGCGGATAATCAGTAATGCAGAAGCTTTCACAGATAAAATAATTCAAGGTTGGTATGGATTGCCTACTTTGAGTCTTTCAAACTCACCGTTAATTTTGAAATAGTCATCATCTGTATAAGCCATTTCTTTTCGACAATAAATTTCTCCATTAAATGATCTACAGGAGTCATATAATTCAGAAACTTTTTTTTGCTTTAGAATGTCAAATATGTAACCTTTATCAGAGTATGAGTCATCATCATAGACATAAAGTAGATGGTCATTAAGCCAGTTTCCACATTTTATGCCTTCAGAAAAATCCCATTTTTTATAATTGTTTTTCACATCATATAAAAAAGAATCATCCCCATCGATACATGCCGTACCATTTTTAATAAATATTCTGTCGATGCCGTCCTTATAGTGAAAATCCTTAATGATCTTTCCAGTACCAAGATCAATGATCTTATCTGAATAATTACCGCCAGTTTCAATATGTGCATAATGTTTGAAACATGTAAGGCTACTGTGTAAGCTAGTGGTACGGACTTTTTTGTACTCTGAAATGACTTCATTATTGAAATTCACTAAAGAAACGACAGGATAGTAATACAGTCCGTACCCTATAGTGTAGGAATCATTGCCTAGCAGGCATTGGCTTTCACCGCAACAAATCTCTTCATGGTTTGGCTCAATAATAACAATGTCTGTGCCCTTGAATTTAGCACCACGCTTCCCAGGATATCCGAAGATTTCAATTTCACCTTTTCCCATAGCGGATGGAAGGTTCTCCACTTCGATTTTTCGATTATCAAAATTAGAATAAATCCCCCTAAGGTTTTCGTCTGAATATTTGTCTAAAGGGTTTGTTGTTACTTTGATTTTATTTGCAAGAAAGTTAATGCGAGTGTTTTCTTTGTCGTGATTAATCTGATGTGGTTGATTTTGTGCCGAGTCAGTTTCTTCCACCTCCTCTAAAAGATCATCCAGCTGATCTTCAAAAGTTTTTTGTGCATAACTAGATTTATCAATTTCTTCCTGTCTAGTCATTTGAGCTGCCATTTCCTGCCGTTCTCTGGTTATTTTAGCTTCAAGCTGACTTTTTTCTTGCTTAAGGCTGGCAGTCTTTTCTTGAACAATGTTTCGTTCAATTCCTTGCAGATATTCATAAATATATTTATCAATATCACTGGTATCGATATCAACCTTAACGATTTTAAAATCGGACGGGCTTGGTTTTATGTGTCTTTTTGTGGTGGTAAAATCAGTAAAGTATTGTTTTGCTTGTTGAGCATTCTTGATATTGTTAAAGAGGTCATTCCAGTCGGGGCTACCGGGAACATTGTAGCTGCGGTATTTTTTGTACAGGTTTTCATCATTCATCAGCTCGTCTCTCGAATAACCAAGGAATGGTATCCAGGCAACTCCAATGTCAAAGACTCTAGCAGCTCCTCTTTCCATAGCTCTTTGCCCTTTAATATTTTTAAAGAACACAATCTCCATCTTGAATTCCGAGATACGGACTTTTTTGAAGAGTTCGTCTTTATTGCCAAACATCTGGGACAAAAGGGCCGAATTGTAGGGCGATATTGAGGTTGGTTTATATGCCAGCCAGCCGACGACAACCGGTTCACCCATCAGGGTCGATATTTCCCACTTGAAGATGTAGTCAAGGTCAACTTTATAGCCGAACTCGAGGACTCTGGATTTAGGCTCTTTCGCTGCCTCTAATGACTGATTAAGAATGACCGTCCGGTAACTGTACGATTTGTTAACTGTCACATTTCCGGTTTTGTAGCCGGTGATTTTAGGTGATTGGGCATAAGCTGGTAATGTGGTCAGCAGCAGAAATACAGCGGTAGCAAACAGAGATATATTGATTCTTTTCATTATTTAATTCTCCAGTTTTTGTAGCAGGGTAGTGTAACTTCTTTTCTGTAATTTCGATTCTACCCTGATTTTTTAGAAAT
>JAOZOH010000113.1 GCA_029933365.1 Desulfuromusa sp.
TTTGGCACTGTTTGACAAACCCCTTGTTTGTTTTTTTGATAAATTATGGTAATTAGTAAAAATAAATAATTCAAGCATATTATCCTGAGGTGTTGTGTTGGCAAAAACTGTTGGTTTACGCACAGAAATATTGATCACACTAACGCTCTTATTGGGTGCGGCATTGTTGCTGGGTGGTTTCATGATGCTGCATTTAACTGAGCGTAGTCTTGTGGAAGAAAGGATTCATCAATTAGATTCACTGACAGATATTCTGTCTCAAACTCTGACAATACAAGATGTTGATAGAAGTATTCTTAATCAATTGCCAGATAACGTTAATTGTGTCGGCTGGTGGGTTTATGATCGGGAGCTTAGCTTGACTGGTTTATATGCTACAGGGCACCGGAGTCCATTTTCTGCTTCAAGGAGGCAATTGGTGAAAATAACTGGTGAGCCACAACAAAAGATTATTTTCTCAACTTTGCTGAACTTTTTTAACAGTTCGCATTCGGCTGCCCACTTTATTGTTCCAATTAAAGACAATAATCGCTTTTCAGGGCTTTTAGAATTAAATTTTTCACTTGATGATATTCGTTTGAGTTTATTGAAATCGCAAAAATTTGTTGGACTCTATGTTCTGCTCTACGGAACAATTCTAGTATTGGCTGGTTATTATTTGCTGCAAAGAAATATTATCAAACCTGCACAAAATTTGCTAAAAGCAACTGAAGAAGTCAGCCGTGGAAATTTAGAGACCCGTTTGCTATCAGGTGGGCCAACGGAATACTCACAGCTGTCAGATGCCTATAACCGGATGGTTGAGGCTCTCCAAGTCAGTCATGGTGAAACAGAAAAACACATTGAATCTCTGGAAGAATCAAATCGGGAACTACAACAAGTCCGGGATGAGTTGATCCGCAGTGAGAAAATGGCATCGGTCGGTCAATTGGCAGCTGGCTTGGCGCATGAACTGGGAAATCCCCTTTCAGCGCTGATTGGTTACCTTGAATTTTTGAAGCAAAAGATTGAATTCAATTCCGAGAAAGATATTATTGAACGTTCTCTGGTTGAAACGAATCGCATTGATTTTTTGGTCAGAGAATTGCTGGATTTCTCCCGTCCGGCAGAAAAAATGCTGCTAGAATCGGTCGATTTGACAATGGCCTTGAATTCCTGTGTCCAATTATTGAAAAATCAGGGCGCTCTGACTGATTTTGAAATTATCAATACCCTGCAAGATGCTTTACCTCCTGTCAGCATAAATCCGCATAAATTACAGCAGGTGTTTATTAACCTGTTATTGAATGCCACCCAGGCATGCGATAAAAAAGGTAAAATTACCCTTTCTTCCGGTTATGATGAAACTTTGGTTTGGCTGGAAATCAGAGATGATGGCTGTGGCATTGCTGCTGCCGATCTGAATAAAATATTTGATCCTTTTTTTACGACCAAACCGCCGGGTGAGGGCACGGGGCTTGGTTTGGCGATCTGTCAACGGATTGTTGAAGAGGTTGTAGGAAAAATTGAAGTTGATTCTATTTTAGAGGTTGGTAGCCGATTTAAACTTGTATTTCTAAAAAAGTCATAGGCACGCTGTGCATAGTTTGCACTTCTATCTGTGCAGGATTTGCATGATTTGGTTAATAGTTTTTTATTCTGAGATAAATGTTTGAAATCATAGTATTATTTGACTAGGTTTGTTGGATTGATTTTTGCTAACTAGTGAGAAATGATAATAAGTGGGGAGTTATGAGATTATTTAAAAAGTGTCAATTAGGGCAGGCAAGTGATTTTTTACGCAAAAATCGAGGGTTTACCTTGATTGAGGTTCTTGTCGTCGTGACTGTTGTTGGAATTATGGTCACAATTGCAGGAATATCTCTTGTCTCATCAAGCCGAAACGCTGAACTTCGATCAGTAGCCCGAGAAATGTATGGGCAATTCCAACGGGCAAAAATGGAAGCAATCAAGAGAAATCAGCCTGTTGCTATTGTTTTTGATACCACCGGTGTAGATCAATATCAGGTTTTTGTCGATTTGGATAATGATAAGGTTTTGGATGCTGGTGAGCAATTAATGGCAGAAATTGTCATGAAAAATGGTATTGAGCTGCAGAGTATCAGTTTTGGTGGAAATGATGAAACGGGGTTTACTCCTCGTGGTCGGCCAACTGGTGGTTTTGGATCGGTAGACATTGTTAACACTGTGACATCTAAAAAATTCCAATTAACGACATCAATTGCCGGTTATGTTCATTTGGTTCAATTATGATAGGCGGGCGGATTATGCATTCAAAGAAGGTAAAATTTAATAGTTCTGATTCTGGTTTTACGCTTGTTGAAATGTTGGTTGCAGTGGCCATTACTGGCTTGATTGGTCTCTCTATCATGACGTTATATATCAACAGCTCGCGTACCTACGATGTGCAAACTCAGGTGGCTGAAGCACAACAGAATGTTCGTGCCGGAATTGAATCTATAGATTGGGATCTTAGGATGGCAGGTTTTGATCCTACATTTAATGCGGGCACGACAATAACAACAGCAACAAAAGGTCGGTTGGGGTTTACTCTGGATATAACTGGTGGAGAATCTGATAGTATTGATAATGATCTAGATACGATAGTCGATGAAGCTGATGAATCCCGGTACGCCGATGGTGACTCCAATGATGCTAACGAGACAATAACCTTTGGTTTCTCAAATGCGAATGATGCTGATTTGAATGGGATTGTTGACGATCTCAATAGCGATAGCATATTTAATGACGTTGCCTCATTGGCCAGAGATACGGGGGGTGGGTTTCAGCCAATTGCTGAAAATATTCAAGCTATTGCTTTTGCTTACGCCGTAGACAGTGATGGTGATGGCGCCCTTGATTTTGATGATAATGGCACACCTGCCAATACGGCAGATGATCGGATTTACTGGTCGGTACAAAATGGCGGCAACTGGTTTGAACTCGATGCCAATGGGGATAACCAGATAACTGCGGCGGATGATACCGACAGCAATGGGTCAATCAACTCTGTTGATACTGGGATTGCTGTCAATCTGGATGATATTCGCGCAGTGAAAATCTGGGTTCTTGGAAGGACGTCTCGTATCGATAATAATTATACTGCGTCACAATCGTATGTGGTTGGTGATCAGGTCCTCACACACAGCGACAATTTTCGTAGACGACTCCTTTCAACTGTAGTGACCTGCCGGAATATGGGGTTATAACCATGAAATATTTAACAAAGGATAAAGGCTTTTCCCTGATAGAAGTTCTGATTGCTATCACGATTTTTGCCGTTGGTTTACTTGCTGTGGCGTCTATGCAACTTACTTCAGTCAAGGGGAATTTTTCTGCTCGAAATGTCACTGAGGCAATCACCTTGGGGCAGGCAAAGGCGGAGGAGCTGTACACTCTTGCTTACGATCATGACGACTTGACTGCGGGCGCCCATACTCTAGCCCTTGGTTATTACAACTATAGTTGGACTGTTGTTGACAACGATGCGTTGAACAATACCAAAACAATCACTTTAGATGTTCAGTATACAAAAGATGGATTGACAAAACAGGCTCGGATCGTTATGGCGAAGTCCGATATTATTTAATGGATCTAAAGGTTATATATCCTCCTTTTCTAAAGAGAAGAAATATTATGTGGCTAAAAAATAAAATAAAGAATGAATCAGGTAGTGCTCTGATTATGGCAATTATGATGCTGGTTTTGCTGACTATTATTGGTCTCAGTGCCTTAAATAATACTGATTTAGAACTGTCGATTGCCGGCAATGAAAAAGCGCATAAAATGGCTTTTTACTTTGCCGAAGGTGGCAATGAGGTGAGTAAGGAATTGGTTGAAGTCGCCATAGAGGAACGTGGGTGGTTAGATGATGTTGCCGACCCTATTACTCTGGATAAAGTGACTGTAACAGATAAAAACTTTTTCTTATCCCAAATTGATGCTGTAGCAAACAGTATCTATCCCGATGCAGCAAATCGTGATGCGACGGTTAATTTTGGTACTGGAACAACGGGGTTGCTGTTTGATGTTAATACCATTCTATCTTCCGGCGGTGCTGTGCAGATGATTGCCGGTTATGAAGGTAAGGGGAAAGGTTCTGCCAGCGGTGGAGCTTGGGCGATTTACGATATTCGCGCCCAGCATGATGGTCCAAGCAACAGTCAGGCACGGGTTTGGTCGCAATGGTTACACTTGTTGTAGGTCATAGTTTATAGATCAAAAATTGAGTAGTCTCTCATTATTGAACACAACCTTGATGGAGTGTGGCATGAAAATCATAGTCATCATAGTAATCAGTTTTTTATTATTTGCCGGCTTGGCAAGTGCTGCTGAAGAATTAATTATTTTGGAAGGCTCCGTCACAATTATCAAGCAAGATTCTATCTTTGTTGGCCAAGACGAGTATTTGATTGTGACTGAAGAGATGGCGCTAGAAAATCCAGAGCTCACCGTGACTGAATATTGGTATGGAAATAAAGAACGTCATCAAACTGATTTTTTTACGCTCTATAGCGTCGGATATATTGATCTGGCAAAAGTGACTATTGATGATAATTATGTTCGCGAGATAGACATAGTTACATTGATGCAATAATACTGTTGAATCATTAAAGAACATCCTTCAAAAAGGCTTGTCGAATGAAGATATCTAAAATACCCTATTTAGTGGTCACCAGTTTGTTTCTGTTTGTGATTGGAAATAGTTGGGCTGCCACCTCGGCAGACTATACTGCTGTGCCGCCGTTTTTAGCCAAAGGGGCGGATGCCAATGTGATGCTAGATTTATCCATCGAAACACCAATGCAGGGTGCTGCCTATAATGATCAACCTGATGTAAGTACAGGTTGCGGCGGCAGGGTGTGGGATAGTGGTGATGATATTGGTATTTGCTATAGCCCAACTCAGGAGTATCTGGGTATTTTTGATCCATCCAAGTGTTACAATTATTCAAGCAGTCGTTTTGAACCCGCTGGTTTGACTAATGCAAATCATGAATGTACTGGTCAATGGAGTGGAAATTTTCTCAACTGGGCTACGATGACAGCTATAGATGAATTTCGTTGGGCTCTGACAGGGGGAAATCGGGTTGTCGATAACACGACCGAAACTGTTGTAGAACGGGCCAATATGGGATTAGGCCTCGGACATAGTTGGTATCCCGTCAAAATGCTTACCAGTGTGAATAATGTTGTGCCAAGTACAGTCACGCCTTTTGCGTCACCAAAAATTTATATTTACAATCATGGCTATCAGGTCGATATCGGTACCACCCGGGGGGCACATGACCTGGCTGAGGATTATCAAGTAAGGGCGAAAGTCTGTGATCCCAATCAAGGGTTGGAAGCAAATTGCGTGGATTACGGTGGGTATTTTAAGCCTGAGGGCTTGCTTCAGAATAACGCCGATCACATGCGGTTTGCTTTGATGGGTTATGCCTATGATGATAATTCAGCAAGCAATGGAATAAGAAGCGGCGGTGTTCTCAGATCCAATATGAAATATGTAGGGCCATATTTACCCGGTGGTGCAGCCAATTCTGCCGCTGAATTCGGTACTGATGGGATATTGATTGCAAATCCGGAGGGGGCGGCAGAGGGTCAGAGTGGAGTTATTGGTTATCTGAATAAGTTTGGAGCTAATGGCTATAAAGGATATGACCCGGCGGGGGAACTGTTTTATGAGTGCATCAATTTTTTCAAAGACCGTGGACCCACGCCTGAATATTTAGATGGAGATTTATCTACAGCGGGGATTCAAGCATTTTCGGCTACAGCCAAAGAAGGTTTCCCAATTCTGACAACCTGGGAAGATCCGATTCAATATCATTGTCAAAAGAATTTTATTATTGGTATTAACGATGCTAACCCCTGGAATGACAAAAAGTTGCCCGGAACATACTTTACCAGTCAAGTTTTCAATGGGTATGATTTAAATACTCATCACACCGCAAACGATTGGGGCGAGCCGGGGAACTCGGATCCGGATATCAATGTAACAACATTGACCAACACGGTTGGTGATCTTCAGGGAATTACTGGAACTAGTCAGTATGTTGGCGCCACAGATAATGTTGCTGATATGCTGAATAGTTTAAAACTGATCCCTGGCCTCGGCGAAGTTGCTGGAACAGCCCCTTGGCCACCCAAAGCGAACTCTTATTACATCTCCGGTTTGGCATATTATGCCAACACGCAGGATTTAAGATCTGATTTCGAAGGTCGACAGACTATAAATACCTTCATGATAGACACGCAGGAATACGGTACAAATCCTCTTACCGGGCAGATGAATATGCTCTGGCTGGCTGGGAAATACGGCGGTTTTCATGAAAATGATTTCAATGATACCAATAGCGACGGCAATGATTACGAGCCTAATGATTCCTCAGAATGGGATAAGGATGGTGATGGTGAGCCCGATAATTATGTCCTGGCGACCAATCCTAAAAAATTGATAGATGCGTTAAGCAAAGCTTTTTACGAAGTCAATAAGCAAATGAGTTCTGGAACTTCTGCTTCGGTTGTTTCCAATACCCGTAGTGGTGAGGGGGCAATTTATCAATCAGTGTTCTTTCCGCAGAAAATAGTTACCGCTGGCGGCACTGATTATTTTTTGACCTGGGCAGGTCAGGTCCATGCACTGCTTGTTGATGCGCATGGAAATATGCGTGAAGACACCAATCATAATGGTCGTTTGGATTGGGATGAAGATCTGTTTCTTGTATTTAATGGCAGTACTGTCAACAAGTATATCGATGGAGTGAAGTCTGGTGGCACAGTTACTGGATCAAACGGGCAATTTGAGGCATCTGAGTTGCTGTCAACACCAGAAGAAACTGGCACTGCAGAAGATATTAAGTATCTCTGGTCTTCCACTGACTGGCTGAATACTGACAGTGGATTAGATCCCTTCGATCCACTCACTCAACGCTCCTATACAGCGTCGAACAAACAAAGATACATTTTTACTTTTATTGATGATGGCGACATGCTGGCTGAGGCCGGTGAGGTGATGGCTTTTTCTACAGCATATCAGGCTTCCATCGATGATTATCTGCACGCTTTTCACCCATTCAGTTACACTGCAGCATCGCCACCACCCGGTGTTGCGGGTGCTGATTTCTCGTCTTATATGGATCATCAAGCAGAGCGTGTTATTAAATGGATTCGCGGAGAAGACCAGGGGGCACTAACTTTCGGCAGTTCAGTTATCCCACCTATGCGCAGTCGTTATTATACTGATGGCACGACTGATTATACTTGGAGGTTGGGTGACATTATTAATTCTACCCCGACAGTTGTAGGTCGACCAGCTGAAAACTTTGATTTGCTCTATTATGATCAAACTTTCTCGCAATTCTATTCCGACTATAAAAAGCGGAGAAATGTCGTTTATGTCGGTGGCAATGACGGGATGTTTCATGCGTTTAATGCGGGTTTTTTCGATCCAATCAATAATGCTTATTTGACGCGTCCTGATGTTTGGAATGGTACGGCGTATGTTCCTGATACCACCAAGGCCGATTTTGATCTAGGTGCAGAAATGTGGGCTTATGTGCCACGGAATTTACTCCCACACCTCTATTGGCTAACCGACCTGGACTATGGTCATATCTATTATAATGATCTTAAGCCAAAGGTCTTTGATGCCAATATATTCCTTGACGATGGGGTTGGAGGGCTTCACCCAGGCGGTTGGGGGACTATCCTGGTTGGTGGGATGCGTTTTGGCGGTGGAATAATAAAAGCCGACCTGAATAAGGATGGCATCGATAATGATTCAGGCAACGAGATGACCTCGGCTTACTTTGTTCTGGACATTACCAATCCTGAAGTTCCACCAACGTTATTGGCAGAATTTACTTTGCCGGGTATGGGGTACACAACAAACTACCCCATGGTGGTGACTTTGAGGGATAAAAACTGGACTAACCTTTCAACCCCTCCGACAAATAATGATTGGTACCTGCTGTTTGGTTCCGGGCCAGCTAACGCTGCTGGTGAGCCAGATGTAACTGCTTTACAGGAGGCTACCAGCGCCCAGACTGGCAAGATTTTTATGTTGAATTTAAACAGGCTGGGCTCAGGGGCTGACGTCTGTTTCATGACTTCAACGGGGGCTTGTGTGAATAATAGTACCTCAACTCCAGGACCACTGGTGACACTGGATGCCGACAGTTTTATTTCCGACGCTATCGGTGTCGACTGGGATATCGATTTCAAGAATGATGCAGTTTATTTTGGTACCGTAAGTGGCGACGAGGGCAGTGGTTGGGGTGGTAGAATGCGTCGTATTGTCGTGAATGACGACCCAACAGTTTCAAGTTGGGATCTTG
Organism: Desulfuromusa sp.; assembly: GCA_029933365.1. The sequence goes on from JAOZOH010000113.1 coordinate 8,339, forward strand.
ATAATGTTTTTCTTGATCTATCTCCTGGCTCAATTTCTGGGGAAACAACTGGCCAACCGATAACTGCTGCCGCTTCTGCCGGATTAGATAAGCAGGGAAATCACTGGCTCTATTTTGGAACGGGACGCTATCTTACGACTCAAGATGCCTTGAATGCTGATCAACAAAGTTATTATGGGTTAAAAGAGCCGATGAGCAGTGGTAGCCTTACCTATACTATCCTCAATAGAACTAACGATCTCTTCGATAGTACCGATGTAAAGGTTTATGAGGGTGGAGCTAGTGTAACCAACGTCTCTGGTGCTAATTATGCTGCTCTACAAGTAGATGTAGGAGCAAAATCTGGCTGGTTTATGGATTTTCCGGATGCCAAAGAAAGAAATATTGGCCAGGCCACCTTGTTAGGAAAAATATTAACATTTACTTCTTATGTTCCAAATGATGCACCTTGTGAAGTTGGTGGCGAAAGTTGGGTCTACGCTTTAGATTACGAAACAGGAACTGCTTACAAGCATCCGGTTATTGGAACAGATTCAACTGATACAACAACCGGACCCGATCCGAAAGAGAAAGTGTTAAAGCGTAAAAATATCGGTTCTGGATTAGCAACAAGCCCAGGTTTACATACCGGACGTGAAGCTGGTGCAAAGGCCTTTATCCAGTCCAGTACCGGGGCAATTGAGACGTTTGAAGAAGCTACCCCTGGACGGACTAAGAGTGGAATGTCTTCATGGCAAGCTGAGTAATAGAAATTTATTTCTTTCAGTAAACAACAATTACGCAGGGATGTTGATAATCAACGTTATATATCAGATACTCACAAGGTTATTCCCTCGGAAGTTACAAGCAAAATAAT
>JAOZOH010000285.1 GCA_029933365.1 Desulfuromusa sp.
ATGATCGTTCAAGCTCTCGAAGCTGGTCATGTTGACGCAGGTGTGAACGATGACTTGGCTGTTCTGACGGTCCTTCCCGATTATCCACCAAATTCTGTACGTCTTCTTGACAAGCGTCTTGGTCAAGGGAAAGATCCCCTCGCATTTGCTGTAAGACCTGATTCCGTCAACTTATGGCAGTGGATCAACCTTTACTTTAAAACCATTCGTGCTAATGGTGATTACGGTAAAAACATCAAGTACTGGATGGAAGGTATCGAGTGGAAAAAAGATCATTAATTTGGTTGCTGTATATCATAAGATGTAAATTGATAATGTAAATATCGTCCGGCAGGTATGGATGTATTCATACCTGCCGGACAGAGGGCAATTTTGCATGCTAGCTAATTTTAATTTCAGGGTTATATTTGAGTATCTGCCTTTATTTTTAACCGGTTTAAAATATACATTTATTATTGCTCTCATTTCCCTCCTTCTTGCTCTTATTGTTGGAATTATCGCTTGTGCCTGTCGAATCTCCAGATTCAAGTTTTTAAGTTATCCCGTTATCGCCTATATTGAGATTATTCGTTCAACACCCCTGTTGGTTCAAATCTATTTTCTTTATTTTGGATTGCCCACTCTTGGTATTGCCGTCCCGGAGATCCAAACCGGAATCATTGCTCTGATGTTTAATTCTGGGGCTTATATTGCTGAAATCATCCGTGCCGGAATTAATTCTGTGGATGAAGGGCAGCTTGAAGCAGGTCTCTCATCGGGCTTGAATTATTACCAGAGGATGCGTTTTATCATCCTCCCACAAGCACTGGGTGTGACAATCCCGCCATTGCTGGGGCAGGCGATTGTTCTGGTCAAAGATACGGCATTGCTCTCTCTGATTTCGGTTATGGAGCTGACCCGAAGTGGACAGACGATGACTTCTGAGAGGTTTATGCCCGCAGAGGCCTTTTTGACTGTCGCATTCTTCTATATGGTCGTTTATTTCTGTCTTAAGTATTTTGCTGACTGGTCACAGAAAAAACTGATTTTCAGGGAGGCATATTAAGATGATGTCTTTCTATTTTAGTAAATTAGTGGATATCTTTCCGTTTTTTCTTTCCGGTTTATGGATGACCGTTAAAGTTGGCTTTCTCAGCTTAATTATCTGTACGGTGCTCGGTTTTATTCTGGGAATGATCAGAACAAGTCATAGTGTAATCCCCAGAAGAATCGTCGGTGCCTATGTCGCTTTTGCCCGTGGTACACCCTTTGTTGTCCAGATTTTTATTGTCTTTTTTATCTTTCCTGAATGGGGATTGCAACTTGATCCCTTCCCTGCGGCCCTTGTAGCGATGGCCATTATGGGATCGGCTTTTATCTGCGAAATTGTCGCCAGTGGAATAGCTTCGATCTCAAAAGGGCAATGGGAGGCTTCCGCTTCTTCAGGCCTGACAAAAATACAACAATTGCGGTTTGTCATTGTCCCGCAGGCAATGAAGGTGATTATCCCTCCTCTGGTTGGTCAATATGTTTTGCTGATCAAAGATACATCAGTGGTGTCGGTGATCGGGGTTATGGATTTAACCCGAGTTGGCTGGGTTACGGTAATGCGAATTCCTGAGGGTTTGATGGTATTTGCTCTGGTTGGACTGCTCTACTTTGCCGTCTCTTATCCGTTAATTCTTCTTTCTAATTATCTGGAAAAGAAAATGGCGATGTAGAGGGTTCGGTTGATTGATATGCTCAGTTGAAAAGAGAGGATTAAAGGGGAAATGATTGAATTTAAGGGTGTTAATAAGTGGTTTAGTAAACTCCACGTTTTAAATGATATAAATTTATTGGTTTCCAAAGGTGAGGTATTAGTTGTCTGTGGTCCGAGTGGCTCGGGAAAGTCCACTTTGATCCGTAGTATTAACAAATTGGAGCCGATTCAGAAGGGTGAAATCATTGTTAACGGGATGTCCGTGCATAAGTCATCAACCAATTTGACTAAACTTCGTGAAGATATTGGGTTTATCTTTCAACAATTCCACCTTTACCCCCACATGACCGCTCTACAAAACATTATGCTGGCACCGGTTAATGTCAAAAAGGTTCCCAAGGCTGAGGCTGAAAAAATTGCTCGAGAAAAATTGGAACGGGTAGGGTTGTCTGAAAAAGCTGATGCTTATCCGGTGCAACTCTCCGGAGGGCAGCAGCAGCGGGTGGCGATTGCCCGTGGATTGGCCATGTCCCCTGAGATCATGTTGTTTGACGAGCCGACATCAGCTCTCGATCCGGAAATGATCGGTGAAGTTCTGGATGTCATGATCGGATTAGCTTCTGAGGGAATTACCATGTGTGTTGTGACCCATGAAATGGGGTTTGCTA
>JAOZOH010000114.1 GCA_029933365.1 Desulfuromusa sp.
TATTTGGATACTAAAATGAATATTTGGAGGAACCATATTATGTCTACTCGACAACTATTTGATTTTAAGCTGTTGAAACTTCTGGTTGAAACTTTGGAGCGCTGATTGTGGTTACTGATTTTGATTTAGCTTTAACGGATCTCGTCACAAGCGGTGTCTTGAGTGATATCTATACCGCAAAGGTTTTAATTGTTGCTGATGACCCATCAAACGCTGCTCCGCTGCATAAGATATTGGAAAAAGATGGGTATAAAAATCTCTTCTCCACAGATGAACTCCCTCACGTTCTTCCGTTATACCGAAAGCATCGATTTGATCTGATTCTTCTTGATATCGAAATGTCCGGAATAGCAGGAATGAAAGTTTTACAACAATTGCAAAAAGGTACCAAAGGTAATTTTTTACCAGTGATTGTGCTGTCCGCACATGCAGACCAGCAAACTCGAAAAAAAACGCTGGGGATGGGGGCAAAAGATTTTATCGCTAAGCCATTTGAAAATTGGGAAATTCTGTTGCGCATTCAGAATATCTTGCAAGCGAGCTTATATCATAAGCAACAGGTTTCTCGAAAAGATCTACTAGAAAGTGAAATCCACAAGAGAACGAAAGAGATTCTTGCAACCCAATTCGAGATCGTACAAAGGCTTGCTGTCGCGGGTGAGCTGAGAGATAACGAAACCGGGGCGCATGTCAAACGGATGAGCCATATCTGTAGTCTCCTCTCCAAACAACGCGGTTTGGGGCAAGAGTTTTCAGAATTGATGCTCTACGCCAGCGCTATGCACGATGTTGGAAAAATTGGAGTTCCTGACAGTATCCTGTTGAAGACAAAAAAGCTGAGTCCTGAAGAATGGTTGATAATGCAGCAACATCCAGTTATTGGTGCAAGGATTATTGGTAATCATGATTCAAAGCTGATTTCTTTAGCGCGGGAAATTGCCCTATATCATCATGAAAAGTGGGATGGCAGTGGCTATCCGCATGGAATTTCAGGCAATGAGATACCAATCTCTGCACGTATCGCTGCAATCAGTGATGTTTTTGATGCTTTAACCTCAGATCGTCCCTACAAACAGGCTTGGTCAATAGAAAAAGTAGTTGAAACAATTCAGGCAGAATCTGGTAAGCACTTTGAACCAGTTATGGTTGACTTGTTGATAGAGAATTTAGCGGAAATTATTGAAATTAAAGATCGCTATTTAGATCATGAATTTTATTTGAGCTGATTGGCTACTGTTTTCAAGAGCAGAGAGATTTTCTATGCTGATAATGAAATGCCCAAAATGCAATAAATATATTAGCTCAGCGCTGTTAGCTGAAATTAAATCTATTGCTTGTGAACATTGTGGAGTTGAGGTTCCAGTAACAAATGTGTTGGTTTCATCCAATGGTTTCACCTTTGACCGGAATGATCTATTGAAACGTTTTTTTCGCTACCGTAAGTTGCTTGATGAGGTGATAGATGAGCGGAATTCGTTAGTGGAAAATACGGGTGCTTCAGATGTGAGCAAACGTAGCATTGAGCAGTTTATGGCAATTTTACAGGGGATGATGACGGGGGCACGGGATAATTATCGCTATGAATTTTCTGTCCCTTTAGCAGTCCAACTTCGCTATAGCAAAAAAGAGTGTCATGGGACTTTTTTTAACTTAAGTACAGAAGGAGCTTGTGTCGAAATTTCTCGATCAAATTCTCTTCCCCGAGTCGGTGGGCTTGTTTCTGTAGAGTTTTCATTGCCGGGTCAAGAAGAACTGTTTTTAATCAATGGTGAAATTTGTTGGACGCAAAAAGCAAAAGATACTGAGAACGGTAAACACAGTGTTGGGATTAAATTTAACCAGCTAGACCCCTCGATCCACACGGTACTTTGGCAGTATATTTCCGAGTCGGCAAACGATGTAGGAAAATGAACCTTTGCCCGAAATAGCATAACTACCCCCGCAGTGGACTGCGGGGAGTTAGATTCTGCCTCTAACCGCTTTCCTGCAACTTAGTAATCAATCCCCGCTGGTTGTACACTGCCTGGATCTGTTGCGTGACATGGGGTCACACCATAAACCATGCCGCAATTATCGCAGCGGTCTTCCATTGTCTGCATGGTGAAAACCGTTTCACAACTTGTACATTTAATCTCCGGGGGGACCGGCATAGCGTAGCTGCTGAATCCCATCTGCCTCAATTTGTTGACAATCTGCTCCCCGTTACCAAAACTTCCACTACAACCATCATGCATCGTTTTATTCTCCTTGATAGCGTCACAAAAATCTAAAATTTTTGCATAGCCATCCACTAGATGTTTTCCAGGGTTTCCCCGGTTCTGATTCTATTTCTCAAGGCGAGAAGTTTGTTATCCAGTTCTTCAAGTGAGGTCAGGTTTTTCCGTTCTGCCTGACTCGATTCAATGATTTTGTCAATTCCGCCATTTTTTATGACCAGCCGCCGATCACCCATCAACGCAAGAATTGGGTCGTGGGTGGCCATCAAAATAATTTTTTCTTCCTGAACCAACAAATCCAATGCTTTTTTTCGGTCAATGCCTGCATTTTCAATTTCATCAATCAGTGCAATAGGTGATTTGCTCAAAATCGCCATGTCGGCAATCATCAGAGCTCTGGATTGTCCACCACTCAAAGAGGTGACGGGGGTGTCAGGATCAAAGGGTTCCCCGGCCAGTTCGTTGGCCTGTTGTAGAATCTGGGCAACTTTTTTTTCCGGGTCCGTGACCAGGCGGCTTTCTGCATGCATGCGAATAAATTCTTCCGCGGACAGATCCATAACAAAGTTCATGTTCTGTGATAATTGGGCTACCAGTTTGTATTCGGTAGAAAAGCGCCACTTGCTGTCAGGCACCTGATCGTTGATGAGAATTTTTCTTCTGGTGGGAGTGTCACCCTGTGCAACCCATTCAATATCAGCCAGCAGGCGGCTTTTGCCCGAACCAGTTGGCCCGACAATGCAGATCACTTCTCCCGGTTTCAGGGTCAATTCAAGGTTCTCTGCTCTGCCCGACTTATCATGACCGCCAACAATTGTCAGAGTTTCTACCTTGTCCATGGGATCACTTAAAGCCAACATACCGTCGAGAAAAGCATTCAGACTTTGACGCAGTTGTTCATCATTGATGCCTAAATCTTCCAGAGTATCGGGGTCAAGGTGATCAAGATAGTGCTGCAGGCTCTCTTCTGCTGGTTCAACGACCAGTCCGAATGAAGTCAGGAAGTCTTCTATATAAGGATGGTCTGTTAGAATTTCAGACATCGGTTTATGCAATAAAGCTGTTTCTTTCATTCCAATTGATCCTTTTTATATATCCATCTTGCGGATGTTGCCGGTCTGATGCTCTTCCCCGATCCGGGTTTCCCCCAGGCAGTAGGAACAGAGTGCAGCAGGCATGGAAAAGCGCAGCTCCTTTCCTTTCAGGGTTTCAATGTCCGATGCTTCCTCAAACAGAGTGGTCAGTTCATAGGCTCCTTGCCCGGTGATTCCGTTGATATTCATGATCACGGCTCCAGGATTGACCTGTTTGACCCGTGAGGCAAACACTTCCCGCTCTGCTTGGGAAACAATATCACCCTTGGTAATGACAACGATATCGGCTGATTTCAGCATCGGACCGATCTTTTTTGGCGTATTGATTCCACTCAGATTGTCAATCACACAGACGGCGGTAATTTCTTTAATGTGTGGTGAACAACGATTACAGAGCCCTGCACTTTCACTGATCAGGTATTCGCAATCATTTTCGTGTCCCCAGGTGACGCACGACTCGATGTTACTGACAAAATAGTGATCGGGACAAAGTGCCCCTGATAACCCCTTTTTGACCAGTACCCCTTTTTTAGCGTAGAGCTTATCGTCATCGGTCAGAAGACAATCAAATTTAACGACACCAATTTTTTTTTGCCGGGCTTGCAGGGCCTCAATAACCCGTAAAATAACAGAGGTTTTCCCTGAAGATGGTGGCCCCGATATGGTTAAAAAACGCATAGTAACTCCTATTTATGCCGCGTTCATCGAATCTTCAAAAATCTGGGTTGTCTGTTTGATCAATGCGCCAATATCGTTCTGATAGATATAGTCCCAGCCAACCCATTTCCAGGGATGATCCCCTTCCAGTTGATTATCAACATCCGGGTGAACCGAGGGGAACAGACCTTTTTGCGCGAGAATTTCACCGACTGGCTTGCTGGAGAGATATTCAGCAATTGGCTTAACTTTTTCCAGGCTATCCTGCTTGGTGAGCATAAAGATTGGGCTGACCACGGCACCATCTTCCGGCCAGATAATCTCCAGACTTTTAACCATGCGGGCCATTTTAGTGAAAAAATAAGGCATGATGGTGACCAGCGGTTTCTCTTCTGCAACCCGCTTGGCATTTTTAACCATCTGCGATGGGTGCATGGCTTTTAGCATACAGCGACCCAGTTTTTCGATTCCTTGGTCGCCGTGTTCTTTGTGCAGGGCGAGAAGAATCGCGTTGAACAGATCAAAATCACCAACCGGTAGAGCCACTTTCTGCTCGTATTCCGGCTTCAGCAGGTCTGACCAGCGGCGTGGAATCGGAAGATCACCAAGAACATCATGATTGACCATAAACACTGCGGGGACTGCGGCAATAATTGAATAATCTTTTTTGGGATCTTTGATGTCTATTCCAGCAAAGTCCTGATTGACCTGTTCATCGGTTATATCGGTAAAAATCCCCTGCTCTTTGAAATGACCGATAGTTTTTTGATCAAAAAATGTCTCAAATCCAGCAGAGAGGAAAATATCAGGAAGATCATTGGCGTTTTCAATCCCCTGAATATTTTCTTCGATCCAGTTGGCTCCAACAGAAGCGGCTTCCAGTTTGTAGCTGACGGTATTACCCGTTTCAGCTGTATAATTTTCGATGAAAGCATCAAAACCTTCGAGTAATGGCAAGCGAACCGGGCAGGGGAGCAAACCTGATACGTTCACTTGACTGCCACTTTTCTCAGTTGTCTTCATTGTCACATCGACTTGGTTTAGCTCTTCATCAATCTTGTCCTGCAGCAGCCCGAGAAAGTTATCTAGGTCATATTTTTTAGTTTGTGCAGCCCGTTCCAGTTTTAGAAAAGCACCGACAGCATTACGCTGTCTCTCGTCCCGAAAATTATCAAACCCGTTGGCCACAAAAACATCCAGGGTTTCGGGCCAGCGATCGAGAACATCTTTGACGGTCATATCTTTATGTAATTTTTCCATTGTTGTCGTTGACATAATTATCTCCTCAGTTTGTTTTGAGCCGAGTATAGGGAAAGAGGCAGTTAGTTAAATTGATGCAGATCAAGAAATATAATAATTATTACCTTTTTTATCAACAATCAATTTATTGTAAATTTTATCCGCTTATTGCTCTAAAAAAATCTGCGAAAAAAATTTACTTTGCTATACTTGAACTCGTTTGATTTTGGTTGTTTGAAAAACATAACTATTTTTATCCACAATTGATCTGCATCAATTTTTTAATTTTCCGTTTGTGCCATTTTCGGGTGGTAAAAAATAACTCTCACCTAGTCAAAGGAGTCTATCAAAATGAGTATGTTTTGTTTTCAATGTCAGGAAGCGGCAAAAAATACTGGATGTACAATTGTTGGTGTCTGTGGAAAAAAAGAGGATACCGCTCAGCTGCAGGATCTTCTGGTTTATACCCTGAAGGGGCTCTCTGTGGTTGCGGCAGAAGCTAAAAAACAGGGTAAACTGGATAAGTCCATCGGCCTGTTTATTGCCCAAGGTTTGTTTGCGACCATTACCAATGCCAACTTTGACAATGCCCGTTTTAATGAATTGATTAAAGAGTGTATTTCGAAACGAGACGGTTTGAAAACCGCTATTGGTTTCAGCAGTGATGCCGATGTGGTTAACTGGAATGGTTCTGAATCGGAGTTTGTAGCAAAGGGGGCTGAAGTTGGTGTGTTGTCACAAGCCAATGAAGATGTCCGCTCTTTGCGTGAACTGTTGATTTACGGTCTTAAAGGGATGGCTGCCTACGCTGATCATGCTGCTATGCTTGGATTTGAAAAAGCTGAAGTCTATGATTTCATGGCAGATGCTTTGGTATCCACAACTCAGGATCTGACTGTTGATGAGATGGTTGGTATGGTTCTGAAATGTGGTGAAGTTGCTGTCACTGCCATGGCTTTGCTTGATGAAGCTAACACGACAACTTATGGCAACCCGGAAATCACCGAAGTCAATATTGGTGTCAGTGATAAACCCGGTATCCTGATTTCAGGTCATGATTTGAAGGATATGGAAGAGCTGCTCAAGCAGACTGAAGGAACTGGTGTTGACGTCTATACTCACTGTGAAATGTTGCCAGCTAACTACTATCCAGCATTCAAAAAGTATGATCACTTTGTTGGTAACTACGGCAATGCCTGGTGGGAGCAGGATAAAGAATTTACTTCTTTCAACGGCCCAATTCTGATGACCACCAACTGTATCGTACCGGTTAAAGATGCTTATAAAGATCGTATTTATACCACGGGTATGGCCGGTTGGCCGGGTGCCACCCATATTGAAGATCGTGCCGAAGGTGGTAGCAAAGATTTTTCTGCCCTGATTGAACAGGCAAAAAAATGTGATTCACCAACTGAAATTGAAACTGGTAAAATTGTCGGTGGTTTTGCCCACGCACAGGTGATGGCACTGGCTGACAAGATTGTCGATGCTATCAAATCTGGTGCACTGAAGCGCTTTGTCGTTATGGGTGGTTGCGATGGTCGCCACAAAACCCGTAATTACTACACCGAAATTGCTGAAGAGTTACCAAAGGATACCGTAATCCTGACAGCTGGTTGTGCCAAGTTCCGCTACAATAAACTTGATCTCGGTGATATTGGCGGCATTCCACGGGTTCTCGATGCCGGCCAGTGTAACGATTCTTATTCTCTTGCTTACATTGCTCTGCAACTGAAGGAAGTCTTCGGTTTCGATGATATCAATGAGCTGCCGATCTCTTATGATATCGCCTGGTACGAGCAGAAAGCAGTTATCGTTCTTCTGGCACTGCTGTTCCTCGGTGTTAAGGGTATTCGTCTTGGACCAACCTTGCCAGCTTTCTTGTCACCAAACGTGGCCAAGGTTCTGGTCGATAACTTTAATATCAAAGCCATTGGCGACGTTCAGGGTGATATCGAAGCAATGATGGCTGGAAATTAATCACAGTTTTATAGTGTAAAATAGGTAAAAAGGGCGGATGGTCGAAAGATCTTCCGCCCTTTTTTTCAGGCTCAATAAACAGGGACTATATCCCTGGTCATTCAGGTGGAATGTTTATCCTCCACCGATTCGATCTGTCTACAAATTCACTGTAAAGTTTTCCGACAGTTAGTTTTCGCACATAAATAATTCATGAAAAATCAAATAGTTAAAAATTGGTACAGATATTGCTTTAATGAATTAGTAAAGGATCAATGTGGTTTTTTTTGGCTGCATTGTTGTTGAACCAGCAAAAATCATGACAGGAACTCTTGAAAATGCTGATACCGGTTATTTATTCCGATGGTAAACGCGATCTGGTGGAAGGTTCCACTCTGTCCCACTTGCTTGGCAATTGCTCTATCGTAAAGTTTAAAAGACAGCAGGGTTGGGTTGATGTCAGCTCTGAGACGTTGCGCAAATCGGATGAGCGTTCAGTCTATTTTGGTCGTGAGCGCCGTCACGAAACGCAACAGAAAGCCGTGTAGGAAACTAACTTCACACCAATGTCATATCTGTCTTATTGATATGGCGGTAGGGTGTTTATTGACAAGAATGTTTCCCCTGATTTTCAAATAGGCATTATGTTGCCGGAATTATACACTTTTTTGTCTTTATTGCCACAATGTAACCATAGACAACAAAGCACAGTGAGCACAGTTGTTGAATTGAGAGAATGGGCTTGCTCTGGATGAACATCAATGTTGCCATGCCTCCATTCATCAGCACAAAGAATAACCATCCGTAAGCCTGATTTCTGGCCAAAAAATAGCTTCCCAATAAAAAGCCAACCATCACACCAATTTCCAGACATTGAGTAACAGAATTGATGCCGCCGTACTCGTGTATGCTGTACCCTACTCCGAGAACAAGGGAGATGTAAGTCACCGATTTGGCAAAAAGATCCAGCCGTCTGGGCGAAACAGTGGATTTTTTGTAAACGATGTATAGTCCCAATAACATTGAGGGAACGCCTCCAACTTCAATAGAGGCCGCTATCCAATTCTGTTTCGAGACTAAAATGATCACCCAGGCAGGAACCCCGAGAATATAGATTGACCAGCCCGACAGTTTAAGAAATCTTTTGGCTTTTTGGGCTTTACCCTCAGCGATGGCGAGTAGAATTTTATTGGCAAGGTAAAAAACTCCACCCCAAATTTGAAAAAAAAGATCCATAAAAATATTTCTAAGTGCTACTGATCCACGATAATCGGTGGAGACAGGAGGATTTGCAAATGCTGGCTTATACGGTAAAACAGACGAACCTCAAAGTGAGAAGTTTGTATCAGGAAATTCTACACTAAGCAGCATCAATTTGATTGTGAAAAAGACCTTTAAGTCGATTCTTTAAAAGATTATTTCTAGCAGTCTGTCGGACTAACAATGAACTGGCTAAAAGTCGTTTACCGAGTGGTATCAGCCTGTCCCACTGTGAAGAGTGTGAAGAGACTATTCCCGAAGCTCGCCGTAAAGCAATTCCCGGTGTTCGCCTTTGTGTCAGTTGTCAGTCTGAGTTGGAAAAGCAGCAGAAACATGCCAGCTGCTATAATCGTCGTGACAGTAAAGACAGTCAGCTGCGGTGACCTTTGGATCTTAACTTAAATGTGAAATTCTTCCTCTGAAACAGAAAAAGAGCCAAGTCTTATTATCGACTCGGCTCTTTTATTTGAACAGTGAATTTATTGTCTTTTAAATCAGTTCCCTTTGGCCATCCGTATCGCTTCGGCTCGATTGATACCGATATCACTCAGTAAATGATCGTCCATTTCCAGCAGCTGCCGTCGCTGGTCAGCCAGCTGTGAAAAACGTTCAATCCGTTGCCCCAGGTTTTGTAGCGCCCGCCCAAAAACCTGCCAGAAACCGTGTGTAGAAGATCCCCAATGTTGCTGCTGATATTGTTCTATA
>JAOZOH010000286.1 GCA_029933365.1 Desulfuromusa sp.
GGTACAGTTTATATGACATGATGCTGAGACGGGAATCCCTTCTCAAAGCATTTAACCTGCGTTCCCGAAAATTGTAACGATGAAAACAAGATAAGTCTCTGAAAATTAAAAGAATAAGTGCAATTTCTCTTGCAAGTTACCTCGTTACATGCTATATTGATGTAACGAGAAACGGAGGAATTGCATATGGTTGCCATTGTGTATCAAACGAACAAAAAAACCGGAGTCACTTATGCCTATGAGTCAGTCTCCTTCTGGGATAAGGACAAGCAGCAGTCTCGGGCAAGGCGCAAATGTATCGGCAAACTTGATCCTGAAACTAAACAGATTGTTTCTACCATTAAAAGAAAGCCAGTGGTTTCCGAGGAAACCAAAAGAGGTCCTGTTCCAATTGTAAAGGAAGCCCGGAGTTTTTATGGTACCACCTATCTGTTCGACCGTATCGGAGAAGATACAAATGTAACCGAGGATTTGAAAAACTGCTTTCCTGACAGTTACCAGCAGATTCTTTCTCTTGCCTACTATTTGATCATGGAAGATAAAAACCCCCTGAGCCGGTTCCCACGCTGGGCAGCTATCCATCGCCATCCCTTTGGCGAAATAATTTCCTCACAGAGAAGTAGTGAGCTGTTCGCTTCTATATCTGAGGAAGCGAAGCAAAAGTTTTTTCGTCTTCAAGGAAAACGCCGGGTGGAGAAGGAATATCTAGCCTATGACAGCACCTCTATTTCCAGTTACTCAAAATGCCTTAGACAGGTTCGCTACGGCAAGAATAAGGAACATGACCCGTTGCCACAAATCAACCTATCCCTGCTCTTCGGCCAGCAGTCCCGCCTGCCTTTTTACTATCGTAAACTGGCGGGCAACATCCCGGATGTCAAGACCCTGAAGAAACTGTTGGATGATATGAACACACTGGGCTACAAGAAATTCAAAGTAGTTTTAGACCGTGGATTTTTCAGTGCCGACAATATAAACAACCTCTATAAAAATCATATGAAATTCTTAATTGGAGCTAAGCTGTCTTTAAAACTGGTAAAGACTCATCTTGATAACGTTCGGGACGAGATGCGTAACTGGCCTTGTTATAGCCAGGCCCACCAACTGTACACCTATTCACTTCCGATCATTTGGGACTATATTCAAACACGTCCCTACAAGAAAGATACTGTTAAGGAAAAACGCCGGATGTATTTGCATTTTTACTTCTCTCCGGAAAGAGCACTGGAAAATGAGACTACATTCAACAATCGTATGGCAGAATTACAAAGAGAGCTGGAGAGTGGCCAGCGACATCCAGATCACGAAAAACTGTATGCCAAATATTTCAACATCAAAATCACGCCTATTCGGGGCATAAAAGTTATTGCCAAGGAAGAAGCAATGGCTGAGGCCAAGCAAAATTTTGGCTACTTTGCCCTTGTAAGCAATGAAATTAAGGACGCAATTGAAGCCCTGGAGATTTATCGCAATAAGGATCTAGTAGAAAAGGCCTTCGGCAATCTCAAAGAACGCTTAAATCAACGCCGCGTAGCTGTATCATCAGAGAAAAGCTTGGACGGAAAAATATTTGTACAGTTTATAGCGCTGATTTTTCTATCCTACATCACCAGAAAAATGCAGGGAAACAATCTGTTTAAGAAATATACGATGCAGGAAGTCCTAGATGAACTTGATGTCATCGAATGTTTTGAAGTCCCGGGCCGGCAACTACAGGTCGGCGAAACCACAAAGCGGCAAAGGGAGTTATACTCTCAACTAGGAGTCGCACCGCCATCCTCGTTACAATAACTCGGGAATTCAGGTTATAAAGAAAAAAAAACTGTTAAAGTTGTTAAGTTTTTCTTTCTGGACAACCATCACCAGACACTGCCGTCGTCGTAACCGGTGTCATTTTCACGGTCGTGCCTGCCGAAATTATCGTCTCCATCAAACAGCCCGTTGCGATTCGGTCGGCCGGACCAATTTCCTCCCCCATCCGGATTCGGGTCGTGATGGATTTTATTATCACGATTTTTCCCCCATTTCTGAAAATCATCTTTGTCAAAAGTATCATTTTGATCTGGGGCTCCGGGTTTTTTGCCGGAAACACCGTGGGAGACGGGAGAAGATCCCCGGCCGGATGACTCCGGATTAAGGGTGATCTCTGAAAAATCAATACAACAGGCGCAGCCGTCGGAGATTCTGACTCCGCTTATGACACTGTTGACCGGCACCAGCACCTCGATCGGGGCACTTTCGCTGCCGTTTCTGGAGGAATTGGCTTTGACGGTTTCAACGATTTCCCAGCCCCGGCCGCGGTCGACCCCAATGGTCACCGTGCTACGGCAATTGAGTC
>JAOZOH010000287.1 GCA_029933365.1 Desulfuromusa sp.
TGTATAACTAAATGCCAGCCTTCCGGGGACATGTACTCGTTACGTGTCCCCGGAAAGCGAATCGGATAATCGCGAAGAACCAAATGAACAACCCCACAGCAAGCTGTGGGGTATCGGGACCGTAGATTGACTTATTACATCGAAGCAAGCTTCGGGGAATTGAACCCTCTTTCTGATTAAATAAGATGTCCACAGGGCTCTCGCAAAAGAATAGTAAGTAGATCGATATGGAACGTGCCAATTTTATACACCTCTTACATTAACAATATTATCATTTTCATCATATTCTACCTGTACCTGGTGTTTATCTCCTTGGAATCCCTCAATGGGTGTTCCGACAACTTCCCAGATGCCAAGAGTCAATACATCCATAACGGCATGTCCAACTGCGCGACCAGCACTCGGGTCATTCCCCACCTCATATTCATACACATTTAGGACATGTCCATTTTCCATTGTACAAACCTTGACTGGTGTTCCAAGTTGAAGTTCAACTTCTCCCCGAGTGGCATTTTTCTTTACCACTCCCAAGTCTGGGGTTGTCTTGCCATTCATAGCCATACCAACTGAACAGCCCGACAAAAATCCGACAACTATTATTGTAACAAGTGCGTTTTTGATATTTTTCATTTTTATTTACCCTCTCCTTTCCAATTGTTAAAGAATAATACATTCCCCACCCAAGCAACTAAGACGCTCATGAAAAGCCGCTCGGCGACAACTAACATGTCGGCCTCATTCATTTGTTTTACCTTTCTAATTTTTATTATTCGCGTTGTTTTTTAGGAATCGTTACCCTTCTTGCCGCCAATTAGTACAATCTGAATATGGAATTCAGGGTAAAGCTGTCTCAATATCTTTCCCCTGAAACCCGTAACAATTTCAATCCTCAAGACGATCAGAAAGGACCTGTCCATCTTTAGGATTTACCTTCAATTCACGCTCCTGACCATCCTTATAGGCCTCAACTTCCCAAACTCCATTATCCATAGAGACCTCGGTAACTGGCGAATAGCCTTTGTCTTCCAGTGATTTGACGACCTCTGAGAGTGGAACTGCATCCGCCGGTGGCCTTTCACCCGCCATTGCCTGATTTGCACCAAGAACTAACATCAATACAAGCGCTACAAACATCATAGTTTTCTTCATTGCATATCTCCTTTTTAGTATCGGGGTAACGCCCTACAGCAAAATAGAGTTGCATAGCAAAGCGGCATAGCCCTGTTTAAATATTTCGGTTATCTTTCCGTTTGGTCGCAGCACTATAAGAAATAATTTCAGCTAATGCTTGGCATTTCACGCCAAAACACTTGGCATTTCGTGCCAAAAGTACTAACATATCTCTTGTTAAATAATTTCAATAAAGGTGACGATGATGCATTTAACCAAGCTGGCGAGTGCCCAACTGATTCTCTGGAATATTCTGGAGAGTTACAACAAAGACCCCGCTGCGGTATTTGAACAGGTGGGGCTTGATATCGAGAAAATGCGCATCCCCGGGGCGAGATACAACAAAGAGAAGATTGCAAAACTGTGGGAAGAGACGGGACGATTAATTGAAGATCCATGTTTCGGGCTTGCAGCAGCAACCAGCTGGCACCCCTCTTATCTGGGAACTCTCGGCTATGCCATGCTGGCAAGCTCAAGTTTACGCATAACTTTGGAACGTCTTGTCCGCTTTTTTGGAATAATTACCAGTGTTAATACCGGCGAGTTGATTGAAGATGAAACAAATAAAACCCTGACATTCAATTTTATCTACAAGGACAAACATCTTCCAATCCATCGAGAGGATGCGGCTCTTGCTTTGATTTTAAGTATTCTAAGAGGGAATTTTCAACAGCCCTTTGCCCCTGTCTCGGTAAGTTTTAAACACAGCAATAAAAGATGCTTGAAGCGATATGAAGATTTTTTTCAATCACCCATTTATTTTGGTGCACCAACCAGCAGCTTAACCTTGTCTCTTGAAACAGCTGACCAGAATTTGCCCAGTGGAAATAAGGAACTGGCAACCCTGAATGATCAGATCATGAGTCAATATCTTGCCGATCTGGATAATTCCAGTCTGAGCAAAAAAGTTCAGACCATTATTATTGAACACCTCCCCTCTGGGAATATCACCATAGAAAATATTGCGAAACAGCTTGCCGTGAGCAGCAGATCATTACAGCGGAAACTCCGGGAGGATGGGCAGACATTTACCTCCCTTCTGGATAAAACCCGCCAGGATGTTGCCCGACAATATGTCACCGATAAGCAATACGAACTGACAGAAATTGCATTTTTACTGGGTTTCTCAGAACTGAGCACATTTTCCAGATCATT
>JAOZOH010000115.1 GCA_029933365.1 Desulfuromusa sp.
CGATCAAACCCTTCAATGCTCAGAAAGCCAGTCAAATTTGGAAACTCAATCTGACCGAAACCCGCAAGGTGCTTGAAGAATTGGCCAGTCGAGCCATTCTAGTTGATCTGGACAGAGACGGAGAGTCAATCTACGTTCTTCCGCCTCCGATGGCCGGTTTTTTTGAATTTTCCCTGATGCGGACCCGGGGTGATATCGACCAGAAAGTTCTCAGCGAACTTTTTTATCAATACATGAATGTGGAAGAGGATTTTATCCGCGAGCTGATGGCTCGTGGAGACACCCAACTTGGGCGAACTTTCATACACGAACCGATACTGACCAGTGACGACGCTCTGCATGTTCTTGATTATGAACGTGCGACTGAGGTTATTAAAACAGCCTCCCACATCGGTGTAGGGACCTGCTATTGTCGCCACAAAATGTCCCATCTCGGCAAAGCCTGCGATGCACCGATGGACATCTGTATGACCTTCAACAGCTCTGCGGCATCGCTCACAAAACATGGTCATGCCCGCCTGATCGATTCAAGTGAATGCATGGATCTGCTGCAGCAAGCATATGATCACAATCTGGTGCAATTTGGGGAAAACGTTCGCCAAGAAGTGAATTTTATTTGTAATTGTTGTGGTTGCTGCTGCGAAGCGATGATTGCAGCGCGGCGTTTTACCATTTTAAATCCAGTCCACACGACCAATTTTATCCCGGAAATCCAGCAGGAGGAATGTACCGGATGCAGCAAGTGTGTCAACGTCTGTCCGGTGGAAGCCATAGCTCTCTCCTCCGCCAACGATCCGAAAAAGCCAAACCGTAAACAGGCCACCCTGATAGAAGATCGCTGCCTCGGCTGTGGCCTTTGTGTGCGCGCCTGCCCTGAAGATGTCATCAAACTGAAATCACGCCCAGAACGAGTTTTGACCCCTCTCAACGGGGTCCACCGTGCCGTTGTTATGGCAATTGAACGGGGTAAATTGCAGAATCTGATTTTTGATAATCAAGCGCTGTTCAGCCACCGAGCTCTGGCTGCGTTATTTGGAGTTATTTTGCGACTGCCACCGATCAAACAAGCAATGGCCAGCAAACAGATGAAATCACGCTATCTGGAAAGACTGATTGAAAAGCTGGACGTTTAGACTTGAGAACCACATCAGCTCAATCGATAAGGTTTATTCTCATAAAATCGACATATATGACTTGACTTGTCATATATTGGTGATATAAGGAAAAGAAGTGCTTTACAAAGTCTTTAATTCACTTCAACAAGGAGGGATTCCCCCGATGAAAAAACTGCAAAAACTATTAATCTTGTTCGCTCTGGTTGCCTTGGTAGCCAGCTGTGCCCCAGTGATGCAACCACCTCTTAAAGCTCTTGACTCAGGCGCTTCAGCCACTTCTGGTGGAAAGTATGTTCCGAAAGTCGATAACTTCGAGGTGATTCTTGATTCGTCCTTAACTATGGAGAAGTCCTTTCCGGCAGCTCGGCAAATCGTCAGCCGGATCAATCAGGGGATTCCATCTGATTTAAGCTATAATGGTGGTCTGCGCAGTATTGGCCACAGTAGTTACCAATCGAAAAACCCAACGGATCTGCTCTACGGGATGTCCTCATACAATAAGTCCGGCTTCCATGCTGGGCTAGGAAAAATCAAGTATGTTGGTGGACCGACCCCTATGGCTGCAGCACTGCAAGCTGCTGGGAACGACCTCAAATCAGCCTCAAGTAAATCGGCACTGATTCTGGTCAGTGACGGTCTGCATATGAACAATGCCCCGGCTGCAGCCAAAAATCTTAAAGGGATGATGGGAAGCAACCTCTGCATCTACACGATCGCTATTGGCAATGGAAATAATGGCGCAGGTCAGGACATGCTGAAACAACTTGCCGATATCGGTCAGTGTGGCTTTGCTACAACTGATGCTGATCTGGCGGATAACGCCAGCATGACAAACTTCATCAACACCGTTTTTCTGGATAATGCTCCCGTTGTCGTTAAGCCAAAACCGGCCCCCAAACCAGTTCCGGCAAAAGACAGT
Source organism: Desulfuromusa sp. (assembly GCA_029933365.1). The sequence continues at coordinate 2,035 of JAOZOH010000115.1, forward strand.
GATGGTGATGGCGTTATCGATGCTATGGATAAGTGTCCCAACACTCCTAAAGGAGCTCCGGTTGACAGGTTTGGTTGTCCGCTCGACAGCGATGGTGATAGTGTCTATGACTACATGGACCAATGTCCTGGCACACCTGCAGGAGTATCCGTTGATGTCTACGGTTGCCCGACCAAGCTGACTCTGCATATCAACTTTGGTCACGATAGCAATAAAATTGGTGCTGAATTTGATAGCGAAATAGCCAAAGCAGCTCAATGCATCAACGACTACCCTGGTAATACCGTTATCATTGAAGGTCATACGGACAGCAGTGGTGCCGCAGCGTACAATCTGAAGCTCTCTGAGAAACGCGCTGCTGCAGTTAAAAATCGTCTGATAGAGAAATTCAATATTAAGGGATCTAGAATGATTGCACAGGGTTTTGGTGAAAGTCACCCAGTTGCAGACAACAAAACTGCAGGAGGAAAAGCCTTGAATCGTCGAGTGGAAGTCGCCTGCGGTGCATCTAACTAAACAAAATTTGAGTAAATAAAGACAAAAAAACGGGAGCCATTGGGCTCCCGTTTTTTGTTCCATCACCCTGCCGCAATATCAAAGTTTGACTATTGATGCACTCGCAAAAATGAATCAGATGGCTATTAGCCATCACTATTGTTAGAAAAAAATATTCACTTTTGTCAAATCAACTTGACTGAGCTATGATACCTTTTTCAGACACATTTGGAGATATTTTCAGTGATACACCTCTTTTGCCTGCTACTCCTGCTGATTCCAACTCTAACCAGAGCAGAATCAACCATCAACTGTCATTGTTTTCAGGATCGTACCTTTAACCACCGGGATACCGCAGCAGCCGACCCCTATTTTCTGGCAACGACGCAGAATTCCTTTATTTCGCTAATCTATAGAGTTGATAAACGCATGCTGGTTAAGGCCAAAATGTCGGGGACAAGCGGATCTCATTTGTGGGTTCTTTTTGATGTTGCGGTACGCAGTCAGCAGGAAATCAACACGGTCGACAAGGTTTATCTACGCACCAAACACTGGAATGCTGCTTTTAAGGAACTGAACCTCACCCCACAACAATTGGGAGAAGAATACTGGCAGTTAGGGGAAGCACCAGAGAAGCTGGCAGACCTTATTGTCGACAAACAACTGATCAAACAATTTGGTGTCTCAGCAGCAGATCTGAGCAGATGGCGAGAATACGGAATGAATAGAAAGGAATTGATTCTGGCAATCCTGTTAGAAGGTGATCCTATAACAGTTTATAACCAAGTTAACAGTGGTCAGCAGACTTGGGGAAAGCTTCTATATGATCAGGGGCTGCAGGATGGCAAGGCCATCAATAAACGCTTGCGAGAACTGATGTAGTGAGCCAAACTGACAGTTAAAAACCATCTAAAAATACCTCAAACGAGGTATTCTGTATGCCTATTTTATTTTTAAGCTATTAAGATTCAAAGATTACTGAGGATAAACAAAGAAGAATGAAACTGGACAGCAAACAGAACAAAAGTATTTTCAGCGGTGTCATGCTTGGCTACCTGGTGTTGATTCTGCATATCCTGCTGATGGTTGGCTTGGTCGTGACCGTGATTCTGATTAAAGGAATTTACGATTTTCGCTGGCTGATTTTCATTTTAGGAATCGCCTTAGTCGGTGGATCGGGCTACTATTTTTACCACTATTTCAAAGAACACAGACAAAAAATCAACGATATCATGTCTAACCCGGCCTTCAATGACCGGACCCTGGAGATCAGTTTAATGGGGGGAATGGCGACGCTGAAATTGGGTCATAAAGATGACAGCATCAAATTGATTGAAGCGGAGGGTGACACCCCGATGAAACAGCTGGAGTCACCAAGATCAAGTCAGATCAAAGAGTTATCTGAACTAACCCGGATGCTGGATGATGAGTTGATTACCCGCGAAGAATTTTTACGCCTGAAAAAAGAGATCCTTTGATTTTCACGCTGTCCTGGGTAGGTTGGACAGCTATTCATTCTTAACAGGAGGGAGACATGCCTTTACCCGTCATCAATCTTGGTGCAAGCCAAGGACAATTGATCCAACAACTTGGCAAAATGAGCAATCGCCATGGCTTGATTGCTGGAGCAACAGGAACCGGAAAAACTGTCACTCTGCAGGTTCTTGCCGAAGGTTTTTCAAAGTTGGGAGTTCCAGTATTTGCCGCCGACATCAAAGGTGACCTTTCCGGGTTGGCAGCAGCAGGAAAAAGTCATCCAAAAATTGATGAGCGGCTGGCACAGATTCCATTACCTGACTATCGGCTACAACCCTGCCCGACTCTGTTCTGGAGCATTGATAATGATAAGGGACATCCAGTACGCACGACCATCTCAGAGATGGGTCCCCTCCTGCTGGCGAATCTGTTGGAGCTCAACGAAACTCAAAGTGGAATTCTTTACGCAGCATTTGAAATTGCTGATGATGAAGGGATGTTGCTGCTGGATCTGAAGGACCTGCGTTCCCTGCTGTTATGGATGGGAGAAAATGCCGCGGAATTGCGCAACGAATACGGAAATATTGCTTCGGCCAGTATCGGCGCCATTCAACGCCGCTTGCTGGTTTTAGAAGAACAAGGGGCAGATCAATTCTTCGGTGAGCCCGCCTTGCAGTTAAGTGATTTGATGAACTGTGACTTTTCCGGTCGCGGAGTGATCAGTCTGCTCGATGCCAGCACCTTGATCCATCGCTCTCCTAAAGTTTATGCCGCCTTTCTCCTGTGGTTACTAGCTGAACTTTTCGAGCAATTACCAGAAGTTGGCGACACAGAGCTGCCCAAACTGGTGTTGTTTTTTGATGAGGCACACCTGTTGTTCAACGATGCGCCCAAAAATCTGCTGAACAAGATTGAACAAGTGGCCCGACTGATCCGTTCCAAAGGGGTCGGTGTGTTCTTTATTACTCAAAGTCCTCTTGATATCCCAGAAGATATTCTTGGACAGTTGGGTCTAAAAATTGAACATGCCCTACGTGCTTTTACCGCAAAAGATCGTAAAACAGTTAAAGCAGTCGCAGATTCCTTTCGTGCTAATCCAGATTTTGACACAAAAGAAATTGTGACACAGCTGGGAACTGGTGAAGCATTGGTTTCCATACTGGATGAAAAAGGGGCGCCGACTCCCGTTGAACGTGTGCTTATCTCTCCCCCGGAGAGCCAGATTGGCCCGATTGACTCACAAACCCGGCAAACACTGCTACAACGCTCTCCTATTGGCAGGCGCTATAACCAGCCGGTTGATCGGGAATCGGCCTATGAACTGCTGAAAAAGAAAGCACTAGCATCTACCCAAGCAGAACAGGCAGAAGAAGCACGCTTGAACGCAGAAAAAGAACGACAAAAACTAGAAAAATCGCAAAAGAGAGGTTCTGGAAGAAAGCGTCAAAGTGCCGCTGAAGCGATGATAAAAAGTGCTGCCCGATCAATTGGCAGTCAACTCGGGCGACAGATTATTCGCGGCGTCCTTGGATCGTTTTTTGGCAGTAGATAGAAGGTCTTTTTGAACTGGTCGACCGCAGAGAGCTGATAAGAACCAGCTCTCTGCGGTTACCTGACAGAGTCAGATTAACCAACAATCGTTGGATCATCCTTCTTCTTTCGTGAGCTCATCAGAGATCTTAACAGGGGGAAAAATAGGATAAAGAGAGTCGTAAGATTAATCCCCAAGGTCAGTGGTCGTTGCCACATGAAACTGAAAGAATCGTCATAGATCATCAATGCCCTGCGCAAATTATCTTCCATCAAGCCACCGAGGATAAATCCAAGCAACAGTGGTGCCATGGGAAAATTCATCAATCGCAAAGCCATTGCAGCAAGACAGAAGAGCACCATCATCAGAATATCAAAATCGTTAAATGTAACCAGATAGACCCCCATCAACGAGAAGAACAGAATCATCGGCACCATAAAAACGCGCGGAATCGCCAGTAACCGGGCAAAATATGGGATGAGAGGCAGGTTCAGAACCAACAGAAAAATATTGCCTAGATACATCGACATAATGATGCCCCAGAAAACTTCAGGGCTATCGGTAAACATTCTTGGCCCTGGTTCGATTCCATAAGCAATCAGTGCCCCCAACATAACCGCTGTTGTTCCTGAGCCTGGGATTCCGAGACAGAGCAGTGGGACAAATGATCCAGAGCTGGCAGCATTGTTTCCGGCTTCTGGTGCAGAAAGCCCACGTAAACTTCCTTTGCCAAACTTAGCCCGTTCCTCTGGCGGAGCTAGATTTCGCTCCATTCCGTAAGACATAAAAGACCCCAAGGTAGCTCCAGCCCCGGGAAGAACTCCAATAAAAAAACCCAGCAGTGAAGAACGAGCAATCGTTGGAGCAATCAACTTGAATTCTTTTTTGGTTACTTTCAGGCTTTTAAACCCAATCATTTTCGGTTTCAGGCTGTCAGAGGAAGCATCTCTATTCAGAATAATTGAAAGAGCTTCAGTTAATGCAAAGGTTGCCATGGCCAGCATCAGAAATTCAATCCCGTCCAGCAGTTCCAGAGAACCAAAGGTAAAGCGCTGCACACCGGAGGTCTGATCCGTACCCACGGTAGCCAGCATTAACCCAAGGACAACCATCAACAATGCCTTTAACACCCCGCCCCGCCCGGCAAACGCCGAAACCGCTGTCAGCCCAAGGATCATCAGGGCAAAATAATCTGCCGATTGAAAACTGGTCGCCACGTTGGCCAATATCGGAGCAAATACCATCAGCATGATGACCGAAACCGTACCGCCAGAAAAAGAGGAATAGGCGGCAACAGCCAAAGCCTTGCCCGGATAGCCCTGCCGCGCCAGAGGGTAACCATCCAGCGCTGTTGCAACCGTTGCTGCCTCACCGGGTGCATTGATCAAGATGGAGGAGGTTGATCCACCAAAGATGGCTCCATAATAAACGCCGGCCAATAAAACCATCCCCGTAGTCGGGTCAAGTCCGTAAGTGACAGGAATCAATAATGCAACAGCAGTAATTGGCCCGAGACCAGGCAACATCCCGATCAAGCTGCCCATAAAACAACCGAACAACACCATGGCAATATTCAGTGGGATCATCGTAGTGCTGATCCCGGTCAGCATACCGTTAAGCATTCCATCCCACATTACAGAACTCCCAGCATATAAAAAATTTCACCTGGCGCAATATATACGCCAAGCAGAGTTGACATAGCAAACCAGAGCAAAATCACTAGTGGAATCGCAGCCAGAAGCATGGCCTTAATCCGCCGTTCTCCCAGGATGTAGAAACCAGTAATTAAAAACAGAATCGAAGAAATGATAAATCCAAGCCAAATCATCACCAGACCATAAGCAACCATCAACAGGACAAGGAAAATGGCCTTGCGCCATTCCATCCTGTGAGTGACTTCTTTGAGGGATCGTTTGCCTTCCAGATCAACTGTTGGGAGGATCAGAATCAGCAGTGCCAAAACAGCGCCCACCACCGAGAGGGCATAAGGCATGGTTCGGGAGGTGAACACTTCCTGCTGGGCCATAAAACTTAAAGTAATCCGGGTAGCCAACAGTCCATACGCTATTGAAAAAAGCAACATAATCAGTGCCCCGACTTTTTCCCGAGCCATATTCATCCCTTTCTGAAAGAGCAAACCCCCCTCAAAAAAATTGAGGGGGATTCCTATCAATCTTGATTACTTGATAAATCCGAGTTTGCGCATCATCCCGCCCAGATCAGTTTCCATTTTTTCGAGGAAAGCCACGAATTCCGGACCGGGCGTATAGAGGTTCTGCCAGCCACGTTTGGTACGAATTTCTTCCCACTGTGGAGTGGCATACATCTTCTTCAGAACATCCCGATAGGCTTGAGCTTGCGCTTCCGGTAGCCCCGGAGCGCCAAAGAAGCCACGCCAGTTAGCAAAAGTCATATTGTAGCCTGATTCTTTGACGGTTGGAATATTTGGAGCCTGAGCCAAACGCTCATCAGACGTCACAGCAAGTATCCGCACTGCACCTTGTTTAGTCAAACCAATAGCCTCACCAAAACCAGTTGAGAGAACCTGGGTATCGCCCGACAGTAATCCAGCCATCGCCTTGCCACCGGCATCGTACGGGATATAAACAAGTTTCAATGGATCTCCACCGGCGGCATCAATGATCATAGCCGGAACCAGGTGATCCATCCCACCCTTGACGGAACCACCGGCAATTTTGACTGAACGGGGATCTTTTTTAAAATCAGCCAGAAGCTGATCTAAAGTCTGATATTTGGAATCCTTGGGGACAACCAGAGCAGCGTAATCGGCAATAACCGCTGCAATCGGGGTCAGATCACGAAAAGATTGTGGGAAAACCCCGGTCAGAGAACGAATAATAATCGGGGTAGAGTTGACCAGCATGGTTCCCTGCTGGCGTTTTGCCGTACTGATCAAATGATTTAGTGCTTTACCGCCACCACCACCGGACATATTTTCATAAGAGGCCTGTTCAATCAGGCCAGCATCACGCAGTGCCTTGCCAACTCCGCGTGCCGTGCCATCCCAGCCACCGCCAGCACCACCGGGAATCAGAAAATGAATTTCTTTGATATCTGCAGCTGCAAAGCCCATGTTGACGGGTACAGCCATACACACCAGAGCCAGAAGAACCAGCAGACGTCCCAGCCATTTTTTTGCCATGTCTCTCTCCTATTCAGTTCATAGTTCGACACTATTATCGAAATATTTTCTCGTAAAAGCAGGGCAAAATTTAAAATACTTGCCCTTCTGAATAAAATCTACATTCCAATGTAAACAATGTAAACAATGGGAACATAATGATTTTTTACACCATTAAATTCATTTTGTGCATTTTGTTCACAGATTTAATCACTCCTTGTTTTTGACCTAAGCAAATATCAGGCTCCACTGAGCTAGATCGAAAGGATTAAGAAGAATTTTTACTATACAGAAGAGCAGAAGAACCGCACGGCAAATTTGTTCTAACTCGGGCTCACGCATGACACCGAAGAATTTTTCG
>JAOZOH010000116.1 GCA_029933365.1 Desulfuromusa sp.
TACAGTGTGAGCAGCCAACTTTGTTTGGCTTGTAAAAAAATGGGTGAACTCCTGGCTAACTAATAATCGACTTCAAACAATTGCACTGTTATGATGTGCAGATATTCATTCTGACTCAACAAGGAGGAATAACCATGATCCGTATATTACTAATCCTTATCCTACTCTCGACCCTGTTTATCTCTGGTTGTGAATGTGTCAGTGGATTCGGCCGAGACCTGCAAAAAACCGGTAGCTGGATTGAAAGAAATACTGGTTGATTTTTTTATTCCCTATAATATTGCCGTTTTATCAAGTTTGCAGAACGGCAACTTTACTCTCCCTACCCACAATACCGCAGTTCAATAGTCCAAGCGGATTCAGATCCGCGTCATATTGGGGACTATTGGCGGCATCAACGGTTAATAATACTTTTCCCCTGTGCAAGAGTTGATTATGGAACCACAATTTATTGGGTCAAACATCCCCCGCTATACAGACAGATCACTGCCCAAATATCGTCATCTTCCATTCCAGAATTCCCATCCTTTTATGGATGAAGATGGCCATTCATATGGTGAAAAACTGTCACCGTCTGACTCATTTGGCCCAGAAAATTGGCAAAATTATGGAGAATATCTCTACAGTATTGACCTCTTCAATCACGGCTTCTGGTGGGAAGCCCACGAGCGGCTCAAACATGTGAGCATTGGAGCTGGCCGGGAATCTGAGACAGGTCAGTTTATTCAGGGGCTGATTCAGATTGCTGCGGCACTGCTCAAACATTTTATGCAGGAGAACAAAGGAGCAGCGACTCTGGCTGAATTGGGGTTGGGAAATCTGCAGAAAGTGACCGGAATCTATCTTGGGATAGATGTTGCGACTCTGGCTATTCTGGTGCAGAACTGTCTTAAAAATGAAAATGCAAAATATCCACGTATCCAGCTAATAAAATAAACATGTAGCTCAGTCTGTTAATAATCTGCAGAAAGTAAAAGGTTCTCAACCCCAAACAAAGGAGGATCCCTGTGAACACATACAACCCCGAGCAAGCTCTGCTGGAAGCACGTCGTGAGTTTGGAGAACATGGTGGAGTCGCACCATCAATTTCACGCTCCTCGACCTTTACAGTTTTACATCCGGGCACTATGCCGGAGATCTTTGAAGGACTGAAAGGACCTGAACAGGGAGGGTGCTTTCTCTACAGCCGCCACTTTAACCCTACGGTGGATGTGCTTTCCCGCTATCTGGCAGCTCTGGAAGGGACAGAGGCCGCAATCTGTACAGCCAGCGGCATGTCGGCTATCTCCTGCGCCCTGTTGCAGATTTGCAAAGCGGGTGACCATATTGTCGCGAGTGAATCAATTTACGGAGGGACCCATGCGCTCCTTGAATCCCTGCTGCCTCAGATGAACATCACCACAACCTTTGTCGATATCACCAGTTTGGAGGCAATCAAAGAGGCCATCACCCCACAGACCCGCATCGTCTTTACTGAAACTATGGGCAACCCAACCCTTAGAATCGCAGATCTTCCAGCCATTTCAGCAGAAATCAGCGGCAGGGGAATCAAACTGGTTGTTGACAACACCTTTTCACCACTGATTTTTACCCCCTATACCATGGGAGCGGACGTTGTTGTTTATTCCCTGACCAAATATATCAATGGTGCCAGTGACCTGATTGGCGGGGCGATTTGTGCCGATAAAGATTTTATTCTGGAGCTGATGGATTTACATACCGGCCGAGTCATGCTGCTCGGGCCGACCATGGACCCCCGCGTGGCTTTTGATATTGTGCAGCGTCTCCCCCACCTGCCGATCCGCATGCGCGAACACAGCCGCAGGGCAATGGCTATTGCGCAATTGCTCAAGACAATGGAAGTCAAAGTGACCTATCCGGGACTTCCAGACCATCCTCAGCATCAACTGGCAGAGAAGTTAGGCAATGACAGCTATGGCTTCGGTGGCATCCTGACCATTGACTGCGGCACGAAACAAAAAGCAGAAGCACTGATGGAAACTCTGCAAAATGAAGAAAATTTTGGCCTTATTGCTGTCTCTCTGGGGTATTTTGATACGCTGATCAGCTGCTCCGGTTCATCCACATCATCCGAGATCATTCTGGAAGACCAGCAGAAAATGGGACTTTCTCCTGGTCTTTTGCGGATTGCCATGGGCTATACCGGTAGCCTTGAGGCTCGTTTGGAACAGATCAAACGGGCGGTAGAGAAGGTTCTGTTTGACAAATAAAAGCAGCGAAGAATAAAAAAAGGGCACAATATTAGACAGGAACTCAATATGAAAATTTTATTTCTCCATGGGCTTGAATCAGGACCACATGGCAGCAAATATCAGGCTCTGAAGGAGATGTTCGGAGAAATTCTTGCGCCAGATTGTACGGGGGTGAAAGAGGAAACAGAACGTTTGGAAATTATTCAACGAGAAATCAGTCATGAGGATGGTCCGTTCCTGGTAGTCGGTTCAAGTATGGGTGGGTTGATGGCATTGCTTCTGCAAAAGTCTAACCCAGAAAAAGTTGCTGGATTAATTCTCTGTGCCCCGGCGATTCATCGCCCTGCTGCTAAGGATCTAGATCTAAACCACCTTCCTCCAACTACGGTCATCCACGGGATTCGGGACAACGTGGTTCCTATAGAAAGCAGTTTACCGTTCGGAAAAAGCCTGATCAAAGTCGATGATGATCACCGTCTGAGTAACAGTATGGCAGAAATTCTACGAGCGGTATTTAACATGAAGTTAATCAAGTAAGTTCTTAGCTCTAGGCTGCAAAAAAGGCTCTTCGCACAGGAGAGCCTTTTTTGTCGTGATATCCATTAACTAATCCAATGTTATCAATTGCTACTGATCTACCCGCTCTATTTTTCAGTTACATAATAATTCTTAAAATATGGAATTAACATAATGACAACGAAAATTATGCCTAATAATCCACCCAAAAAATAGACTGAGGTGAAAATTGATGGAGTTCCGGCTCCCATGACCTTGGCTCCTTTGGCAAAAGCATCAGCTCCAGCAATTGAAAAAGAAGCCTTTGGTCGAGCAAAATGGACGGGAAAAGCAGCGACCGCTATACCGAGACCCGCTATGATACCAAACCACCAACCGATTTCTTTTTTTGCAGCCAAATTATAAATTGCGAAAAAAATTGTGATCAGAACGATAACCATAATAGGTTGGGAATAACGCAAAATACCTATAGACGGGTCGAGAATCGAGGCGGTTTTGCCCCCCTGATATAGCCCGCGCAAACCATGCTCAGAGAAGGCAAAGGCTTGTGTACCAAACATCCCCAATAGAGTCAGTGGAATAATCGACGCCCATAAGTCCTTGCCTTTCTTTTCCAAAAGGATCAATGCCCAAAAAGCTACTAGACCTACAACAAATGCTGTAAATGAGGGAGCAAAGACTTTTTTTCTAACCATATATCCAGCAAAACTACTAACATAGAAACTGCCAATGGGGAGTGTTGCCAGGCAGACAAGAGCAACTGGGAAAGCCCATTCTTTATCCTTTAAAAATGCATACGCAACAAGAAGTAAGATCACTCCAGCAATCACTGTAATACCGAGCCAGCCAAAACTTACGTGTAGGCGGAGGGAGGCCAAAAAGTCCATCGGGATGGTAGCACCTTTAGTTTGTCCTTTCAGAAACATGTTCACGGTTTTAGTAACCAACCCAGGATTGATAAAAATCAAAAAAACACTAACCGATAGAGCAATTACTGCTTGAATTATCCGATTTGTGCTTGAAACATTACTCATTGTTTTTTTCTCCTTTTGCTCTGATTAATAAATAAGTGGTCATTTACTTACTTATCTGAATAAAAAGCTGTATGTGCTTTTGCAAGAGTCATATACCAATATAGCCATATATAGATATGATCAATTTTAAAGTCAAATAGTTTGATAATTTAATAGGAATCTGTAAAATTGAATTTTGCTTATAAATGGAGATTATTAATGCGACGTAGTGATAAAGCAGTAACCGAACAGTCAGCAATTGAGAAAATTTTACGCATGGGGAAAACTTGCCAATTAGCTTTTACGGCAGAACCGGTTCCCTACCTTGTCACCCTGAACTACGGTTATCATGATGGAACTCTCTATTTTCATTCTGCCCGGGAAGGGCATAAAATTGATCTGGTTAGAAAAAATGGACAAGCAGCCTTCACCGTGGCCCTTGATCTGGGATTAGTCAAAGGGGAAAATGCCTGCGATTGGAGTGTTCGGTTTCAATCGGTGGTGGGTCATGGAAAGATATCTCTGCTGGAAAGTCCAGAAGACAAGCAGCAGGGACTTGATTTATTTATGGCACAATACAGCGCTGAGAAATTCAGTTATCCGGACAAAATGATTCAGGCAACGGCAGTTTTCAAACTGGTGATCAGCGAAATGACAATGAAGCAATCAAGGGTTGATGAATAGTAAGGGGTACGCTGTTGTTGATTTCAATTATTGTTGCTATGGCGAAAAACCGGGTGATCGGCAGAGACAATCAGCTCCCCTGGCATCTGCCAAGTGATCTGCAGCGCTTCAAACAGTTGACTATGGGGCATCCTCTGTTAATGGGACGCCGCACCTTTGAATCAATTGGGCAACCGTTGCCGGGACGGCGGACGATTGTCCTGAGCCGAAATCCAGAATATCGAGCCGCAAACTGTGAGATGGCAACTAATATCAAAACAGCTATTCTACTTGCAAGGCCAGCAGAGGTACTGTTCATCTGTGGCGGAGTTGAAATTTATCGACAGGCTCTTCCATTGGTCGAGCGAATTTACCTAACCGAACTGGATACAGACATAGAAGGGGACACCTATTTCCCAGAACTGCCGGCAGGAGAGTTTCAGATAATCCAGACACAGCAGTTCAAGGGTGAGCTGAACTACCGTTTTTCCATTTTACAAAGGGGCAGTTGTCATTTGCCGGTTTCATAAATAAAAATAGCGGATAAGTTATGATCAAAATAGATAGGGCAACAACAGCCAGTTTTGATGTTGATCCACAGCGCGGGTTTACTCCGTTATGTCCCGACGAACTCCCGGTTACTGGTGGTGATCAGATTGCCGATGAATTGAATGCGCAAGCTGAATTTGCCAGCGCCCGGCTAGTCAGCAAGGACTGTCATCCAGCCGAAGCTCCTTGGGTGGCACATTCCGCTGACGAGATTATGCAGCCTGTCCCTGGCGATTATCCGAATCTGGATATCAAATGGCCACCACATTGCGTGGTTGGAACGGAGGGAAATCGGTTGATTCCTGGGTTGCCGGATGAATCAACTTATGATCTGGTGATAGAAAAAGGGCGTAATCCGCTCATACATCCTTATGGTGCCTGCTATCAGGATCTTGCTGAGACAATCAGCACTGGAGCTATCGAATGGCTAAAGAGTCAGGAAATTGAGACGGTCTTGCTGGGGGGATTGGCAACCGATTATTGTGTCAAGATCACAGGCTTACAATTATTGCGTGCCAGATTTCATGTGATTGTCAATCTGGCTAGCTGTCGTGGGGTTGCAGAGGAAACCAGCCAGCAGGCCATTGAGGAAATGCGCTCTGCCGGTGCTGAATTTATCAATTCCAGCGAAGAACTGGCTCAAACATGAAATCAACCCCACTGGATCGTTGGTTGATCGACAGTTTGCTGGATACCGATCTGTACAAGATCACTATGCTGCAGGCATTTTATCATGCCCCCGAGTTTCGTACCGTCGATGTCGAATGGAAGTTTGCCTGTCGTAACCGCAACGGTTTCGACCTGGCGGCTCTGATTCCTGAAATCCTGCGCCAGTTAGAGCATGTCTGCACCCTGTCGTTTACCGATGACGAGTTAAATTATCTAGCTAGCTTTCCCTTTATAAAAACCAATTTTATTGAACTTTTACGCATCTTTCGCTTGGATATGCGCTTTGTCGAATTGCAAGCTCAGGGTGAAGATTTTGATCTCCGTTTTCGAGGACCTTTGATTCATGTCACCCTGATGGAAATTTATTCCCTGGCGATTATCAGCGAACTCCATACGATTTTTCATTGCGACGGTGTTGATTTGACCACGGCACGTGAACAATTGTCCGGGAAAATAACGTTATTGAAACAGCAAGAAGACATGTCTGGTTTTTCTTTTGCCGATTTTGGAACCCGACGCAGAGCCAGCAAGGTTTGGCAGGAAGAGGTTCTGGCCACCCTGCACAAGCAACTACCCGATTATTTTTCTGGAACCAGTAACCTCTATTTTGCCAAAAAACTTGATCTGACCCCAATCGGTACCATGGCCCATGAGTGGTTTCAGGGATGGCAGGCGATTACCCGCCTGGTTGATGCACAAAAAGCTGCTCTTGAAGGGTGGGTGCGCGAGTACCGGGGACGTTTGGGGATTGCCCTGACCGATTGTTACTCGATGGATTCCTTTGTCCGTGATTTTTTCGATCCCTACTTTGGCAAACTCTACGATGGATTACGCCACGACAGTGGTTCCCCCTTTGACTGGGGTGAGAAGGCCATTGCCATGTATCAGCAGATGGGGATCGATCCATTGACGAAAACTCTGGTTTTCAGTGACGGACTGACTTTTCAGCGGATGCTTGAAATTTATCGATATTTCAAAGGTCGAACCAGGGTGTCTTTTGGCATTGGAACCAATCTAACTAACGATGTTGGCAACCAACCTCTGGATATTGTCATTAAACTGGTAGCGGCCAATGGCAGGCCGGTGGCTAAAATTTCTGACGAGCCGGGAAAAAGCATGTGTGAAGACCCGGAGTATTTACGCTACCTGGCATCTGTTTATGGAATTGATCGCAATTAATTCCATAAAGAAAAGTTTCAATTCTTGATTATTCCTCAATGACAACACGGTTTCTAGCGTTTTTTTTTGCCTGATAAAGGGATAAATAACTGTATCAATATTAGAATCCGTCAAGACATATTATCTGCATAAAATACAAGTGTTCTAGTCTTACGGGGTTCTGTTGGCCTGTCAATTTATGAAATGGATTTTTAAGTGAAAAGTTACGATATCATAGTTATCGGTGGTGGTCCGGCGGGGATCTTTGCTGCTGGTTTTGCCGCATTGCAAGGGGCGAAAGTTCTGTTGTTGGAAAAGAACCGACGTTGTGGAGCTAAACTTCTCATCACCGGCAAAGGGCGTTGTAATGTGACGAATAGCGAAGAAGATCCCCGCAGGTTCAGTGAAGTATTTGGTCGCAATGGAAAGGCACTATTGACAGCACTTTATGCTTTCGGTGTTGCCGACACAATCAGTTTTTTTGAGCAGCGAGGCTTACCACTAAAAGTTGAGCGCGGTGGACGAGTTTTCCCCGAAAAAGGAAAAGCCAGCGATGTGCAAAAGGTTTTGGATCACTTTATTGCTGAATCGGGAGTTGAATTGCTGACTTCATGCACGGTACAAAAACTACGCAGCAGTGAAGGAATGTTATCCTCAGTTGAAACCTCAGCGGGTGAGTTTTCCGCTCATCAGTTCATCATTGCAACAGGTGGGCTCTCCTATCCGGAAACCGGCTCTACCGGTGACGGTTATCGCTGGGCAGAACAATGCGGTCATCTTCTCGTCCAACCAGAACCAGCACTGGTTCCGGTTCATCTGTCTGAGAGTTGGACCCGCGAACTCTGTGATCTCAACCTGAAAAATATTCAGATCTCAGTGCAACAAAATAATAAAATATTGACAGAGCGGTTTGGTGAGGCCTTCTTTACCAGAGCCGGCATCGGTGGCTCCATCATTCTCGACATGAGTGCACAAATTCGGCAGGCCTTAGAACAGGGACCAGTTCAGCTCCTTCTTGATTTAAAACCAGCGGTGACAGTTGAACTTTTCGACAAGCGGCTACAACGGGAATTGGCTGCACATAACAATAAAGTTTTTCGTAAATCTCTAGATAATCTCCTCCCCAAAGCTATGATTCCGCTATTTATTCGCCTCTCTGAGATCGATCCGGAGAAAAAATGTCATTTGGTAACAAAAGCTGAGCGGATGAAGCTCTTATCCCTGTTTAAAAAAATGGAGCTACAGGTCAGCGGTGTTGCTGGCTACAAAAAATCGATCGTGACCGCAGGGGGAATTTCTCTCAAAGATATCGACATGCGTAGCATGCGCTCAAAGAAGATCTCGAATCTCTACTTTGCTGGAGAAATGGTTGATCTGGATGGTCCAACGGGGGGCTATAATCTTCAGGTGTGCTGGTCAACAGGCTATCTCGCAGGGATCAGTGCTGCAGCAAGATAATTTAACTGGCGGGAATCAACCGTAGACTCATCCCGCCAGCTCATAGAATGTATTTTACTTGGTGGGAAAATACATTTTTTCTTTGTTCAGTTTATAGCTCCAGGGAAGTCCAGAGTTTTTCCAGCCATTTTTTAAACGCCAGTTTTTTCGCTCCCCTTCCTTGATTTTGCCACCTTCAAAACCATCCGTTACAACATAAACCTGCTTATAACCTTTATTTTCCAGATATTTGATAGCTGGTGCCCCACGGGTTCCACCTGAACGACACATAATGACAACCGGGGCTTCTTTGGTCAGCCCACGTGCTTCCAGAGCTGCCGCAATTTCTTGTTCAAAATTAGGATTAACCTCCATCAAAAAAACCGGTTTCTTAGCATTCCAGACACTCCGGTTTGCCACCTTGAAGGGGATATTTATATCTACTTCATCAGTAAATCCGGTAAACATGATTTCTATCGGGTCACGCACATCAATAAGAAGCATCTGGTCACCCAATTTTTGTTTCATGTCATAGGCTTCCCTTGAATCAACGTACAAGTTCCAGGTTGTCTGTTGCTTAGGGTTGGTTGGCTTCTCTGCTGCAAAAACCGCAGGGACAATGGTGCAAGCAGCAAGAACAAAAAGAAGAACAATTTTACACTTCATAAACACTTGCCTTTCTATGGATAAAAATACGTTTCGTCACCGATTTTATGGCAACAACAAATCCAACAAATATAGTCATATATTACTCACATATATTCATAAGTCAATATATACCTATTCATCTAG
>JAOZOH010000288.1 GCA_029933365.1 Desulfuromusa sp.
ACTGGAGCAGGTTGTTGCAAAAGGTGCAGTTGATGAGGTTAAAGAGGCTAAAAAAATGTTAAAAGCCCTTTGATAAAAGTGACCATTCGCGGAAGTTTGTCATAAAAGGTTAGAACCGTAACAGGATTTTAAGTTTAATGATCAAACCAAAATTTTACATTATTTTTCTTGATCTCCTTCTGGCATTTGTGAGCCTGATTGGTGCGTACATTGTCCGGTTTGGAGATGTTGAGAGTTTAAATATGCTTTATGGTGGGGGATTATTCCGAATCTTCTGCTACTTAATTGTGGTTTTTATTTCCTCCTATTTCGCTGACCTCTTCAACTACCAAAAATTTGTCAGCCGTAAGTTTATTTTTCAACGAGTATTGTTTGCTTGTTTTGCATCTTTCTTTGTTCTTTCTGCACTTTTCTACATGTTCCCAACCCTGCGTTTTTGGCGGGGAGTTCTTCTTCTGGTTTTAATTTTTTATGGCTCCGGTCAAATAGGGATTCGACTACTGATACGTAAATTTGTCCGCATCTCCATGTTTGCTAATCGTATCCTTATTATTGGAGCCGGAGAGTTGGCACAGAGTATTTCAGAAATTGTTCCCAGAGATAATAACATTCATAGTTATGTCAGATTTATTACCTGTACGACTAAAGACCCAGTGATCGATCCAAAATTGATTATTGGAGATATTGGTCAAATTAGTGAATTGGTCCATGATTACAAACCACAAAAGTTAATCATTGCACTGAACGAACGACGAGGTAATTTGCCATTAAGTGAGCTTATGCAGAGTAAATTACGTGGAGTCGAAATTCTTGATGCAACAACTTACTATGAACAGATTAAAGGGTGTCTGCTGGTAGAAAATATGCAGCCAAGTGTATTTATTTACACCCAAAGGTTTCGGATGACCACCTTCATGCGTAGTTATAAAAGGATGTACGACATTCTTTTTTCTGGTTTAGGATTGATAGTTGCCCTTCCCTTTTTCCCCCTAATCGCTTTTTTGATAAAACGTGACTCACCGGGGCCGGTTTTTTTTAAACAATTGAGAGTCGGTGAGAATGAAGTTGAATATTTTGTCTATAAATTTAGAACGATGGCACAGGATGCTGAAAAGGAAACAGGAGCTGTCTGGGCACAAAAGGGTGATCCACGAGTGACCAAAATTGGACATTTTATGCGTAAAACACGTATCGATGAAATACCTCAACTCATTAATGTCTTGAAAGGGAACATGAGTTTTATCGGTCCACGTCCCGAGCGGATGGCATTTGTTGAGAGGTTAAAAGAGACGATTCCTTTCTATTCAACTCGCCATTTCGTTAAGCCCGGGGTTACCGGTTGGGCTCAAGTTTGTTATCCGTATGGCGCATCGGATGAGGATGCTTTGGAAAAATTACGTTATGATCTGTTCTATATAAAGAATTATTCTATTTTTCTCGATTTTAAAATAATTCTAGATACGATCCGTGTTGTTACTTCTGGCTTTGGTGGGAGATAGTGATGAAACTTATTGTTTGTGTCTGCTTGGCAGTGATCTTTTTTGTGCCAACGTGTTTTGCTGGAGATTATCTGATCGGTCGTGGTGATGTTCTGGAAGTTGCTGTCTGGGGTGTTCCAGAGATGAGCCGCTCTGTTGTTGTCCGCCCCGATGGCAAGATAACACTTCCTGCTGTTGGTGATGTTCTGGCAGACCAGATAACCCCAGAGGAATTAAGTAAGAAAATTGCAACGGCAATGAAGACCTATATAAAACAGCCTGTCGTCACGGTGTCTGTTCAGGAAATTAGAAATAACCGGGTCTATATCACCGGGGGGAACCTGTCGCGGGTTTTTAATATGACGAACCAGACGACTTTATTGAAACTGCTCAGTGAACTGGGTGATTTCAGTACGTCGGATTTGCGCAGAGCCTATCTCTCCAGAAATGGTAAACAGCTGCCAACTGACTTTTATGCTCTTTATTTTGATGGAGACCTGTCTCAGGATATAGATCTTCAGGCGGAAGATATTATCTTTATCCCTGGCAATGAGAACAATATTGTTTATGTTCTGGGAGCGGTTGTTAATCCACAACCGGTCCATTATACAGAGGGTATGCGAGTGCTTGATGCAATTTTAGGTGCTGGAGGGTTCACAGAGTTTGCCAAAGTAGGTGCCGTGATAATTGTTAAAAAGGATAATAAAAAGATCAAAATTAATTTAAATAAAGTACAAAAAGATAATAACGTTGAAAATAATGTCACCGTTGCTCCCGGTGATTACATCATTGTTGAAGAAAGCATGTTTTAGGATTTGATTA
>JAOZOH010000289.1 GCA_029933365.1 Desulfuromusa sp.
TGTTCTGCGACAATTATCCTGTCCGGTTTGACGACAATTAACTTGACCGGTTGAGTGCTGCTTCAGATAAGTTCCTCCTGAAATAGAAAGGAGGTCAACTTGCCTGGTCAACACATTACTCAAAGACAGGAAATACTCTACATGAAATCTCGTCAATCTGGTCTAACACAAGAAACAAGCGCTGCCAAAACAGGGATAAGTGTCCGTTCTGGTCGTCGTATCGAAACGGGCAACACTCGGACGAAAGCTCCACGGCACTGGCTCACCCGTGACGATCCATTTGTCTCAGTGTGGATCTCGGAATTGGTTCCGTTGCTGGAAAAAGAACCCAAACTTTCAGGGTTGACCCTGTGGGAATATCTGGATGATAACCATCCGGGCGATTATCCCTACAAGTTGCTGCGAACATTGCAGCGCCGAGTCAAGCACTGGCGAGCAACGCAAGGTCCCGACAATCCGGTCATGTTTCGACAGACTCTACCGCCGGGGCAACAAGGTCTCTCCGATTTTACCCATCCGCGCACCGCTGTAACGATTGGCGGACAGCCATTTCCTCACCTGATTTATCAATACCGACTGGCCTACAGTGGCTGGCGCTGTACTCACGTTGTGCGCGGTGGTGAGAGTTATTCCGCACTGGCGCAGGGGCTACAGAATGCCCTGCATAAAAGTGGCGGAGTTCCGCTGGAACATCGAACCGATAGCCTCAGTGCTGCCTATGTCAATCAAAACCAGAAGCAACAACTGACCCGTGCGTACGAGGGGCTCTGCAAACATTATGGGATGATCGGCACAACCAATAATCCTGGTCTCGGTCATGAGAACGGAGCGATTGAAACCGCTCACGGTTCATTGAAACATCGTCTTGATCAGGCGATTAAATTGCGTGGCAGTGCGGACTTTGACAGTGTTGCAGACTATCAGGCCATGATTGATCGTTGCACTGAGCGCCTGAATCGCTACACCCTGACGCGATTTGAACAGGAGCAGAAACACTTACGCCCCCTGCCAAAATATCGCTTTATGGATTATTTAGAACTCTCGGTCAGGGTCACCACAAGCAGTACCATTGCCGTGAAACGTGGTCTCTATACGGTACCGTCCCGATTGATCGGTGAAACGCTCCGTATCCACCTCTACCATGATAAGGTGATCGGTTTTGTCGGCCAAACAAGAGTCATTGAACTGCCGCGTGTTTTCCCGGAAACCCCCGAAGGAAGAGCCCGACGCATTGACTATCGCCATGTGATCCACTCCCTGGCTGCCAAGCCTCAGGCGTTTCGATTTTCCAACTTTCGTGATGAGTTATTCCCCAACGACAACTATCGGCAGTTGTGGCAGATTGTCGACCAAAAGCTTCCGGCAAAGGAGGCCTGCAAGTGGATGGTTGCCGTGCTCCGCATCGCTGCCGATCATCAGTGCGAAAAAGAATTAGGACAAACGCTGTTGCTGCAAGCCCAGGCGGGTATTCTGCCAAGTCTCAAAACATTGCAGGCACACTATCTTAAAAACCAGGATCAGCCCGAACTGGTCACCAAGCAGCATGACATTACCAGCTACGATGCATTGCTGACCGGTTGCTGGATCAAGCCTCAGCAGCAGGGAGGTTCCCCATGCCTCTCACTGTAATGTTGAAAGAACTGCGTCTGACGACCTTTAGCCAGAATCTGGAGAACTACCAGCGTCAGGCGACTGAAAACACTTGGAGCTATGCAGAATTCCTCAGCAAACTCTGTGAGCAGGAACTGGCTCGGCGCTTTCAAACCAGAATAACCAAATGGACACGGGAAGCTCGCCTGCCTGCGGGCAAAAGCTTTGCGAACCTAAATCTCTCAGATTTACCAAAAGCAGTTCAGCAACCGATCCTTCGGCTCAAAGACAATCACCAATGGGCATTGCAAGCCGACAATGTGCTGCTGATCGGTCCATCAGGGGTCGGCAAATCCCACATTGCCGCAGCGCTTGGACATCACCTAATTGAACAAGGTATTCGGGTGAAATGGTTCTGTGCCAGTGACCTTGTGCAGCAACTGCAAAAAGCCAAAAAAGAACTGGATCTGATGACCTACATGACCCGCCTGGATAAGTACCCGGTGCTGATCATTGACGATATCGGCTACGTCAAGAAGAGTGATGGGGAAACCCAGGTTCTCTTTGAGTTTATCGCCCACCGTTACGAAAGCGGCAGCTTGATTGTCACCTCCAACCAACCCTTCAGCCAATGGGATCAGATCTTTCCCGATACATTAATGACCGTGGCTGCAGTTGATCGAATTATTCATCACGCCACCA
>JAOZOH010000034.1 GCA_029933365.1 Desulfuromusa sp.
GAAATAGATGGTGCTTACGCACCACGCGCCCTGCCGGGCGCACCATTAAAAAAGGCCGTTGCCCAAAGACAACGACCTTCATTCCCCCAACTTCTAATCACCTACCGTAGCGCCACTCGTTGTAGCACCTCTGGTTATTTTGTGACTTTGAACAATACCGTCATCATTGAATACAACAAGTAAACTTCTACTTTCCGCAGAACCTGAGCCAAACCCTAGCAGGTGACCTTTTCCACCCCTTGTCCAGGAATAGAAGAAGATTTTTTCACTGTCCATGGTCTTGCTAGGCTCACCAAATTCCATGAATATTTCACTTTTTGTGGTCTTTCCATCAATAATGACCGATGCTTTTTCTGATGTTATCTCTTCGCCATGCTTGATCGTTTTGTATCCACAAGATGACAGCACGGTGACACACAAAACTAAACATAGCCCTAGTAATACCTTCTTCATAGAATCACCTCCACAGTTGGCTGACTTTCAAAATAAATGTAACAGCAATAGGATAAACGTGCGATTTGCTCAATGGGATTTAAAATAACAACAATAACTCACATTTTTCTCACATTTAGTGGAGATAGAGAAAAAACCGATTAGAACCAAAATAAGGGGAGGGGTATTCGCAAAAAAAGTGATTTGTACTCTAAGAAAGGATTTTACTCCAAAGGTTGCCAAAAGTTTTCCAAAATTTCATGACTGTCTTCAGCAAGATACTCTTCCTTCAGTAAAACTTTTTCATACTTCAGTAAAACTCTGGCGGCCTTAACTGGCTGGTCAAGCTTGACATGACAATTATAGATAATCTTATTGAATGTTTCATTGGTCGGATCTTCAGCAAGACCAACTCTAGCAACCTCAAGCGCCTCTTCGTAGCGCTCGAACTGGAATAATATTTGTGCTTCACAAATACTGATTTCAAAAAATACCTCCAACAGTTTTTCACGGAACAATTCACCATTTTCCCCAATGGTAATGTTGCTCATGAAAGGCCCTTCCCAGCAGGACAACGCAGCATGAAACAAATTTCCCGACTGCCAGTACTCTGCTGAATGAAAGTGCCCCAATCCCTTGCGAGACTGCAACAGAAAATCGTCACAATCAACTGAGCAATTTATCAGGGAGAGGATTCCTGACTGAAGAGGCAAATATTTTAGGGGGTCAACATTAAAAGCAACTCTCAAATTTTTTCGCAATCTACCCAGTGCAGTATCAAAGCGTTTGCGACCTTTGGCTGCATCGATATCTGGCCAGAGAGCCGTTTGAATTTCTTCCTGAGTCTTTTGGTGGCTTGCTTCCGAAATTAAAATTCCCAACAGCTTACGTTGGGTTTCAGTAAAATCATTTGCCCGAAGACGTTCATTACCAACAGACAACTCCAATAATCCCAGGGTTCTAATCATTAAGCAGGGGATTGATTCTTCTTTCTCTGAGATAACAAGGTTCAGCCGCTCCTTTGCTAGCAGTCTGCAAAACTCAGGCAATATATTATTTCTAATCCCGGATTCTAGAAGCATTTTCATCATATCAGGATTCCAGCCATAGAAATGTTTATAACCTTTCTTTTTCATCAGTTTCAAGGCTTGGGTCAACTCATTCAGACCCTCTTCATTTCGTCCGCAACCCAGCAGCCAGTAGGCTTTATGGCAAAGAACCCCGGATAAAATCGACAAATCCCCGCTCTGTTGAAATCCATCACCCGCACTGGTGAAATATTTTTCGGCCTTTTCGTTTTGTTCCAACAAGGCAAAAGTTGCCGCTAAAAACATCTGGTGTAAATATATGAAAGGTTTTCCTCCAGCCACTTCCCGAAGTCGCACTGCCTCGGTTACAAAATCGAGTGCCTGTTTTCTGTCATTTCTTAAAGCAGCAAGATAAGCTCCATATTGGAGAAACTGACTTCTCATATGAGCTTGACTTCCGGCAAATTCTACCTGGAGAGACTTCTCAAAAAGCTCTTCTGCTTCGTCATATGCCCCTCGCGCTATTGCAACATCAATATCCCATAACAGCAGATAAGGTCCCGCCACACTGGAAGCCAACAGGTCATTTTCTATTAACCGTCTCAAGAGGGCATTCTGATGCTCAAAGTTTTTGAAATCTCCCGATAAATTCAAGAAGTCGACCAGAAAAAGAGAGTGGTAGAGCTTATTGAATTCATTCACCAGCGGGCTGGCGATCATATTTAAAGATGCTTCGATGTTTTTTCTGCACTTGTCCCAGTCTCCAGAGAAAAGCGAGATATAACTCTTGACGATCAAGTTTGAAGAGAGTTCATTCTGGGATGCAAGTTCATCAGCTAATTGCACCGAACGGTCTGAATAAAAATTTGCTTTATCAACGTCACCTTCAACAAATGCATATCCAAATGCGATAGCCAAAGAGATATGCATTATCGAATAGGGATCTAAATGGTCATTCAAGTTGAGAAAAAGTTTCTCCAATCGTGATAGGAACACACTTATCGCAGCATAATTTGCATCCAAACCAAGATGATAAACGACTAACTGCGACAGAGCATAAATCTCTCCGAAATCATCGCCATCAGTTGAAAAGCGAATTCGGGCATTTTCCAGATAATGGATAGCTTCTTGCGGCTCTAAATCAACTGTTGCAATCCCATAGATAAGAGAGAACCAGGGATATTTTTCAACAGTACTTGAAGGAATATTTTTCAAGAAATTGTAAATGGTGATATGAAGATTTTGCGAGATAAACAGCAACCCAAGTTCATGAAATATATCATGTGCAGACTCATAGTCCTCACAGGTAAAAAAATATTGAACCCCAATCAAAGGTTTACCATTGTCCAAAAACCAGGTAGCAGCTTTCTTTAAAAAAGTTGTCCTCTCATCTGAAGACAGCTTTTTTTCAGCGGCAGCATGAAGAATATCTCTGAACAAACGATGAAAACGGTATGAAACGAAACCAGTTTCATCTCTATGGATCTGCACAAAGAAATTTTTACCGACCAGGTTTTCAAGAAGACCTTTTGTTGCCACATCTTCAGATAAATAATCGTTCAACCCAAAGGGAATATCCTCCAACGAAGATAGTTTTAATAGAAAAGCAATATCCTCGATGGAGGAAAAACTTTCCAAATTGCGCAAAAAATAGGTTGAAAGATCCTGATTCTCCATTGAAGTTTCTGCCGTAAACCTGCGAGAAGGGTTATTACCCAATAACTGCCCCTTAAGCAGCAATATCCCCATAATCCACCCATCGGTGATATCGTGCAGGGCTGAAACCTCCTCAAGCGATCTGGACTCTCCCAGGACATCACTACAATAGCAACTAAGTTCTTTTTTGCTGAAAGAGATATCTTTGTTGTGGAGGGTGACAGATGTTTTTTTGTTGTCAAAATAATCTGTCAACTGTGGGACAGGACGACGGGAGGTCGATAAAAAACATAAATTTTCCGGTGCATATTGAAAAAGAGTCGATAAAAGTTCAGAGCTTTTTTCAGCCTGTGCCAAGAGGTGAATGTCATCAAGAACCAAAAAATGCTGCTTGTGTAGAGTACTACACAGACCTTCTGTTAAAAATTGGGTCAATATGTCAATTTCTGCAAGAGTAGCTGTCCCTGCCAGCAGACGTTCGCCAAGCAGAGGGGCAGAAAATGAAGGAGCAGACTCTTTTAAGGCCACATATAAAGAGGAAAGAAACAGAATAGTATCAAGATCTTCATGACCAACCTGATACCAGGTAAATGGCAGATCAGACGCTTTTAGATATTGCAGGGCCAAAGTTGTTTTCCCTTGCCCCGCCTGTGCTTCGATCAGGATATTTTTTTTCTTGGCCCATTTTCCTGCGGTTAATTCCGAAATAATTGTGTCTCGAAAAATCTGTTTTGAGTCATCGCATAAGGGAGGGCTAAATTTACTTTCGGGCAAATTCATTTTGATTTGTGCAGCTAATTCCTGCATGTCGTAGCCTCTGGTCAGAGTTAACTGCTGGGAAAATAAGACAACTCAACAACAGAATTATCGGGATAATTTACCTCAAAAACACTGAAAACAAAAAACCACCTGACCAGTCTCAATGAGGCTAATACAAGTGGTTTAATATATAGATCGATATTCCTTGATCCAAGACATCGCCCCTCCTGAAAACTACTGCTAATTTATATAGTTACATTTTCATGGTCAAGTGATTTTTTTGATTAGACACTAAAGTTTGCAGGTAGGAATCGCGACAATTCAGGACACAAAACAACTTCCCTCGTTGACACCCGTTTCAAACAAATGTTTAAATAATAAATCTATTTTATTTACCCCATTGAAAGGGTTGATATGGCGCAACACAGTACTAAAATCCGACTTTTGAATGCTGCTGAGCAGTTATTTGCCCGCGAGGGGTTCCATAATACATCGCTCAGGGCTCTGGCCAGCTTGGCTGAGGCAAACTTGGCTGCGGCCAATTACCACTTTGGCTCAAAAGAGGCTTTGCTCCAGGCGGTCATCGAAAGAAGACTGCTCCCCTTGAATCAAATCCGTGGAACTGAAATTGAAAAGATTCTCTCTCAGGCGCGGGGAAAGAACATCCCGCCAACAGCAGAGGACCTCTTAAGAGCATTCATTGAACCAACTCTCGAATTTCGCAATTCCAGCCCGGGTGCCAGAGATTTCATTTCTCTGATTGGACGCTCCCTGAATGAACCGGACGAAACTATCCGTAACTGCTTTCTGGGTCTGATTTTACCGACCTTTCAAGTGTTATTTGAAAGTTTGCATGAAGCTTTACCACAACTTCCCAAGGATATTCTGCTGACTAGATTGGAATTCATCATGGCAACCATGAGTCACGTTATGTGCATGGGCAGCCACTCCATACTGAACAACCCGTCCCTTCCCGATGCTCTGGAACAAAACGATCTAATCCAGCAATTACTAAAATTTGTTCTCGCCGGGTTGGAGGCAGCAGAATGAGACTTTTATTCCTTGCCGTGTTTCTGTTAACTGCCTGCAATCCACTCAGACCAGCACAGCTTGAGCAGCCTGAACCACCCGGATACTATTCAACTAAACAAACCGAAACCGTGGTTCAATTGTCGAAACACTGGTGGACAGATTTTCACGATCCGCAATTAAATCAGCTCCAGCAACAATTATTTTCCAACAACCTCGACCTGCGCCAGGCGTTGTATCGACTCCAGCAACTGGAGGCATTACAAAAAATGACTGGAGCGACTCTCTGGCCACAGCTCAACCTGAATGGATCGCTCAGTCGCGACCAGTCACCGGGAATCCCAAGAGATACAACGTCAACCAATACACGTCTCTCTGTGGCTGCAGGATATGAAATTGACCTGTGGAATAAACTGAAAGACAGAAACAAAGCTGCTGAATTACGCCTACAGGCAGGGCAAAAAGAGGTTCAGGCACTGCTACTCAGCTTGAGTGCTCAATTGACCGAACAATATTTTCTGGCGGTGGAACAACGGGCTCATCTGGAATTACTCAAGCAACAAAAAAGTCACAAAAAAGAGTTTCTCCAAACCGTAACGGAACGCTACCGGGCAGGTCTGTCAACTGCCAGCGAAGTCTACCAGGCGCAACAAAACCTGGCCACGGTTGAAACTCTGGTTCCAGATCATCAAACCATCCTGATCCGGGCGCAAAACAGTATTGCCCTACTGCTCGGACAGCTCCCCGGTAGTATTTTAATCGACGGAAACAAGCTTCCCCAGATAAACAATGTTGTTGATGTTGGATTGCCGGCTGACCTTCTGAATCGCCGTCCCGATGTCGCAGCAGCGCTATTACAACTTGAAGCAACAGATCGGGAGCTGGCAGCTGCCCTGGCAGAAAGCCTTCCATCGATCAATCTTTCAGCAACCCTGGGGCGCTCGGCAACCCATCTGGTTGCCGGAGACATTGAGGGAACCTTCTGGAATCTGGCTCTCGGGTTAGCACAACCTCTTATTGACGGTGGTCGTCGCCAAGCTGAAACTGAACGCCAAAAAGCTCTTCGCGAAGAAAACCTGGCCGTTTATCGACAAGCACTACTGATGGCATTTCAGGAAGTAGAAACTGCATTAATTACTGAAAGAAACGGAACCGACAAAACAATCAGGCTGGAACAACAGCGCCAGATCAACTATAAAAATCTGCAATTAACACATGATAACTATCTTTACGGCTTAACCGACAGCAGGGATCTATTACTCAGTCAGATCATGCAACTGGAAATTCTCAGTCAGCAGTTGAACAACCACCGACAACAGCTCAGCAACCGGATCACTTTGGCACGGGCACTGGGTGGCAGCTGGATAACAGAGGAACTCGAAAAACAACGACAAACTCTCAATGAAGGACAGGATGTGACAAATGACTGAACCAAAGAAAAAATCACAGTTGGCATTAAAAATCATCCTCCCCTTGCTCATTCTGGCCATCGGCTTTGTGGCATTCAATATGATGTCCAAATTGAAGAAAGCACCACAACGACAGCAGCCTGTACAACGGGGATTTCTGGTTGATGTTATTGAGCTCAAAGCCATAAACCATCAAGTCAAGGTTCATGCAACTGGAACCGTTCGGGCAGGACAAGAGATCGCCCTGGTGCCTGAAGTCAGCGGCAAAGTCAACTGGATTTCACCACAACTGGTTAGTGGGGGGCTTTTCAAAAAAGGGGAAACTTTACTAAAAATTGACACCAGTGACTTTGAACTGGCTATAAAAAGGGCCCTCGCCGATATTGCCCAGGTTCAAGTCGCTCTAGCAACAGAACATGAACGAGCCAAGGTTGCGCTGGCAGAATGGGAACGGATTGATCTCGCTGAAAAAGGCAATCCCGGACCTCTGGTCACCCGAGAAATCCAATTAAATCAACAACAGGCAAATCTGGCCGCGGCCGAAGCCAACCTGCAGCAGGCACAATTAAACCTGCAGCGCACTGAACTGAAAGCTCCATTTAATGGTCGTATCCGTCAAGAACAAGTTGACTTTGGTCAATATCTACGTGCCGGAGCCAGTATCGGCAGCTTTGCTGGAACCGATCAGGCTGAAATTTACATCCCCTTGTCCGTCAAAGAACTGGCCTGGCTGGATATCCCATCGAGAACGCAAAAACAGGGGTCATCGGCCATAATTCATCTCCCCAATGATAGCAGCTCCAGTTGGCATGGGAAGTTGATCCGCAGCCTTGGTGAAATCGATCCAAACAGTCGCATGGCAACCGTCGTTGTTATGGTTGATGATCCCTACCAGCAGAAAATCAGCTTAAACCAGCCAACCTTACTTAACGGTTTGTTTGTTGATGTCGAGTTATATGGTGAAAAAATAGCGAACATCGTTAGTATCCCCCGTAAAGCATTACATTCAGACAATCTGGTTTTGATTGCCGATAGTGACGATCGTCTGGATTTACGCCCCGTTGAGATTCTACGTCGTGAAAAACAGCAGATTCTGATCAGAGGCGGAGTTCAGGCTGGCGAAAGACTCATCCTGACGGCTCTCTCAGGTGCCACCGAAGGGGTACTTCTTAGACCCGTGATGCAGGAGAACCCACAATGAACGGAGCAGTTAAATGGATGGCCATGAACCATGTGGCTGCCAACCTGCTGATGCTGGTTCTGGTTCTCGGTGGTGTCATTATGGCGCCCAGTATCAAGCAGGAGATCTTCCCGGAAGTCTCCCTTGATCGTGTTTCGGTGTCAGTTGCCTACCCGGGTGCTGGCCCGGAAGAGGTTGAAGAGGGAATCGTCATCAAAATCGAAGAGAGCCTGACAGCTGTCGACGGAATTAAACAGGTAAAAGCTACGGCAAACGAAGGGTTCGGGACAGTCATAGCTGAAATCTATGCCGATGAAGATGTCGATGAAATCCTGCAGGATATCAAAAGTGAAATTGATCGGATTACGACCTTTCCTGAAGACGCCGAAAAACCGGTAATCAGCAAGCTATCCAACCGCCGGGAAGTTATTTCTCTGGTGATCTATGGAGAGGCCAAAGAAAGAGTCCTGCGTGAACAAGCCGAGCGGATCCGGGATGAATTATTGGAGTTGCCGAACATCACCCAAGTCGACCTTGGTGGGGTACGACCGTTTGAAATCACAATTGAAATTTCTGAGCAAACCCTGCAACGCTA
Organism: Desulfuromusa sp.; assembly: GCA_029933365.1. The sequence goes on from JAOZOH010000034.1 coordinate 8,089, forward strand.
TAATCTGACTCTCGAACAAGTGGCGGCAGCGATCCGTCTTGCATCTCTCGATTTACCTGGAGGGACAGTTAAAACAACGGGTGGGGAAATCCTGCTAAGAACCAAGGAACGCCGTTACTGGGGTCCTGAATATGCAGATATCACCATCTTGGCTGATCCGGATGGAACCCAGGTTAAACTGGGAGACATTGCCAACGTGGTCGACGGGTTTGCCGACACTGAGACCTATGGCCGTTTTGACGGCAAACCAGCAGCAATGTTGCAAGTATTTCGAATCGGCGAACAGAAACCCACCGAAATTTCTGCCAGTATTATCGCTTACGCTGAAGAAAATAACTCCAAACTTCCAGGCAACCTGCAACTGGCGGTCTGGAATGACACCAGCGAAATCTTCACCAGCCGGATGAACTTGTTGCAGAAGAATGCTTTGCTGGGTCTGGGGCTAGTCATAATAATCCTTGGCCTATTTCTGGAAATACGACTAGCCGGATGGGTCATGCTCGGCATTCCAATTTCGCTGTTCGGCACCCTGTTCCTCATGCCCTGGCTCGGCCTCTCAATCAATATGATCTCGCTATTCGCCTTTATCCTGGCACTGGGAATTATAGTCGACGATGCCATTGTCGTCGGTGAAAATATCTATGAACACCGACAGCGCGGCAAACCCTACAGGCAAGCTGCCATTGATGGAGCTCTCGAGGTAGCGGTGCCGGTTACATTTTCAATCCTGACGACAGTCGCCGCCTTTATTCCACTAATTTTCATCAGCGGGATGATGGGCAAGTTCATTCAGGTGATGCCGATTATCGTCATCACCTTATTGCTGGTGTCTCTGGTTGAATCACTGCTGATTCTGCCGACCCACTTAAGTCCCGGCAAAGCTCGGCCAGATAGCGGCGGTTTCCTGGGCAGCATTGATCAAATTCGCCACTGGTTCAGCAACACCTTGCAACGTTTTGTTAACGGCCCTTACCTCTGGGCTTTAAAACTAAATCTCCATTACCGCTATATAGCCCTGGCAGCAGGAATAGTCGCTTTGCTCCTGACCGTCGGCGTGGTTAAAAATGGCCTGATCAAATTCGCCTTCATGCCGGAAGTTGATGGCGACAAAATCACCGTAGTTATCCAGATGAACCGCGGGGTACCAATTGAAGAGACCAGCAGAGTCAGTGATCTGATTCTACAAAAAGGGATGGAAACAGTCGCCGAATACGATGAGAAGCGTCCAGCTGGAGATAGTATTCTACGCAATGTATACACTGTGGTTGGAGGGAACATTGCTGGTGGTGGTCCGGTCGGCGGCTCCAATATTACAGCAACCCATGTGAGTAATATCGCTATGTTTCTGACCAAAAGTGAGATTCGCAACGTCCCGGCTGCAGAAATTTCTGCTGTATGGCGTAAAAAAGTTGGTGAAATCCCCGGTATTGATTCTCTCTCGTTCCGCTCCAGCCTGATGCATATGGGAGCCAACATCGATGTCTTGCTGGCTCATCAAGATTTTTCCGTTCTGGAACAGTCCTCTAAGCGCATTAGTAAAGCTCTGGCAGAGTATCAGGGCGTCAGTGATATTGAGGATACCTATGTCCGCGGAAAGCGTGAAATCAAACTTAAACTAAAACCAGCCGCACGAACACTGGGCATCACAGAAACCGACTTAGGGCGTCAAGTACGAGCTGCCTTTTACGGAGCAGAAGCACTACGCCTACAGCGTGGTCGTAACGAAATTAAAGTGATGGTTCGTTATCCCGATGCCAACCGGCGTGAATTGTGGGATTTTGAAACAATGCGGATTCGCACCCCCAGAGGGCAGGAAATCCCCTTACTTCAGGCTGCAGAAGTGATCGAAGGACAAGGTTTTTCAGAGATCAATCGTACCGATCGAAAACGGGTGATCAATATTTCGGCAGCTGTGAACAATGAACAAAGTAATGCGCAGGAGATTATTTCCGACTTAAAACAAAACCTGCTGCCACAGTTGGTCGCAGACTATCCCGGACTGAGTTGGGATATGGAAGGTGAAGAAAAAGAACGGAGAGAATCACTAGCAAGCGTCCTCGGCGGTTTTAAGCTGGCGATGATCGCCATTTTTGCCTTGCTTGCTATCCCTTTCCGCAGTTATACCCAACCGATCTTAATCATGGCAGCAATTCCTTTCGGGTTAGTCGGCGCGGTCATCGGTCACTTCATTATGAACCATGACTTGAGTCTGCTGAGTATGTTTGGTCTGGTTGCACTATCTGGTGTGGTAGTCAATGACTCTCTGCTGTTGATTGACAAAATCAACTCCAACCGGCGTGAAGGAGCATCCCTCCATGATGCAGTCATTGCAGCGGGAATCCGACGTTTTCGACCGATTCTGCTAACCTCATTGACCACCTTTTTTGGCCTGATGCCAATGATTATGGAAACCAGTGTGCAAGCACAGTTTCTGGTGCCGATGGCAATTTCCCTTGGTTTTGGTATCCTGTTTGCCACCGGGATTACCCTGTTACTGATTCCGACATTTTATCTAATTCTGGAAGATATCAGGCAGTTATTTGGTCTGAAAGATGAATATGCCCAGCAGCATGAAACAGAAAGTTGATAATGAAGAAATGTCCTTTTTGTGCTGAAGAGATTCAGGATGAAGCGATCAAGTGCAAACACTGTGGTGAATTTCTCACCGCTTCACCACCACACTTGGCAACAGAGAAGATCCCGTGGTATTTCAAAAAATCTACCATTATCATTGCCCTCGCTAGTGCAGGACCATTGGCGTTACCCCTGATCTGGTGGCGCCCACAGACATCTTGGGCATGGAAAATCGGAATCACAATAGGAACTTTTGCTCTCAGCTGGATTTTATATCAAACCACCATGCAATCCATCCATACTCTCCAGGAATATTATAAACTTCTCAACGAACTATAAAATAAGGATTTTGGGAATCTAGTGTGGACAATGCTGAGAGGCATTCAACCCGAAAACGAGAACTGAATGTTAAGAACTGGAAATCTGTGCGGCAGCCAGAGGGGGGGAATTTTCATAACTTACTATTTTTGAAAATCAGACTAGACTGACCAGAAATTCACTTCCATAAGTGAAATCTTGATTTTTGAAACAAAAAAAGCGAGCCATTAGATACACTCGCTTTCCTTGCTGCTTGTTCGTTAATTTATACAGCAATTCTTATATCCCGTGAGAGATTGCAAGCCAGAGCGCATAGACGCTCTGGCTTGCGCAAGTTACAGTTAGAAAAGGATTAAAGAATCCCTTTTTCTTTCCAGAATTTGACAGCACCTGGGTGCATTGGAGTTACGATGCCATCAACACCAGATTTGACTGACATGGCTTTGAAAGTTTTTTTCTGGGAAACCATATGTGCCAGACCTTCATCAGTGTAGATTGCAGAGAGAATACTGTATATGAGATCATCAGAAACGTCTTTGTTGGCAACTAAAATAGCCGAATCCTGGAAAGATGGTGTGTCAGTGTCGACACCTTTGTAGGTTCCAGCCGGAATTGTACGTTTTGAGAAGTAAGGATATTTTTTAAAAAAACCAGAGGTTTCGGCATCGGTAGCTACGCTGATCAATTCAATATCGTTGGTCTGTGAAGCCATAATCACAGAGCCTGAAGGGTATGCGGTAAAGAGCCAGAAGGCATCCAGTTGGTTGTTACCGAAGGCAGCAGCTGCATCATTGTAGCCCATAGCATTACGCTCGATTTTATCCCAGATTCCCAAATGGCCAAAAAAGAGTTCGCTGTTAGCAAAAGCACCAGAACCAGCAGCTCCAATGCCAACTTTTTTACCAACCAGATCCATAGTCGATTTAATGCCGGAACCCTTTTTGATGATTAGTTGTGCCGGGGCGCCATAAAGGAAGTTAACTGCACGTACGTCGGTATACTTTTTGGTATCATTTTTCAGCATGCCGTTGGCACCGAGGTAGACCTGACCAGAATAGACAGTGCCTATATGCATTTTACCAGAGTTGAGTTTACGCAGATTTTCCAACGAACCAGCAGAGGATTGTGCTTTGATCGAATATGCTTCAAGTGCTTTGATTGGTCCGTAAATCTGGATGGCGTTAGCTACGGTTTGGAAAGTGCCACCGGCTGGACCACCACCGAAAACAATACGATCCTTGGCAAGAGCCGGCATACTGAAAGCGACGGTTGCTACGATAAGTAGCGATAAAACTTTAACAACTTGTTTCATTTTTACATCCTCCTGTTTGTGGGTTAATAATATGTGGTGCTACAGTCTTGCAAATTTATCCCAGATTCAAAAAACTCATATTCAATGTCTTAGGAAAAAGATATTACTTACCCCTGAATAAAACTGCCCGAGGATCACTAAAAAAACCGCCTACGTAGGCCCTCGGCTTACATAAACGGTCATAAAAATCAGTTAAATCTCCCAGCAGGATTCCCCTCCTAGTTGTGCCGAACTATCCTATTTAAGGAGCAGGGAGTCAAGTCTAAATAGTTTATGTTTTTTTTGATCAGGGTTTATGCCGGACTGTATACTTAGAAGTTCGTTTGACTTGCTTCTGTAGCGAGAAGAGTGAAGCTGTTGATATATTTCGATAGGCTCCGAAATTAAAAATATTAGGAGGAAGGATGATTGTCAAATCTTAGTAGATTGAAAAAGATGATTGTCGATTTACCTGTAATACGTTAAAAAGGGCAACACTATCTGCTGGTACATTTTACAGTTCAGCAGTTAGACGTAAATATCCATTGTTTTCACAATCAGATACTCACCACTTCAGGATTTGAATATGAACGTGATCGACATCATCAACAACAGTGACAAAACAGTTTTTTCCTTTGAACTGCTTCCTCCACTCAAAGGGAGTGACGCCGGAAAAATTTATCGCACCATCGAAAGCTTGGTCGATTTTGATCCTAAATATATCAACATCACCACCCATCGGGACGAGATGGTCTTTATTGAGTTACCAGATGGAACCATCGAGAAGAGAACCGTTCGTAAACGCCCGGGAACAGTGGCAATTGCTGCAGCAATCCAGCACAAGTACGATATCCCGGTGGTACCGCATATTCTGTGTGGTGGCTTTTCAAAAAGCGAGACCGAACATGTCCTGATCGACCTCAATTTTATGGGAATCAACAACGTGCTGGCGTTGCGAGGTGACGGCTTAAAAACAGATCATGTTTTTCGTCCAAATTCAGATGGACATGCCAATGCGACCGAACTTGTTGAGCAGGTCGTCAATTTACGTAATGGCCGATATCTGGAACCTGATCTCAAAAATAGTGCTCCCATGGACTTTTGCATCGGGGTGGCAGGATATCCAGAAAAACATTTTGAGGCACCAAATTTTGAAACGGATCTGGACTATTTAAAACAGAAGATAGAAACCGGAGCAGACTATATTGTGACGCAGATGTTTTTTGACAATCAGGTTTATTATGATTTTGTCGACAAATGTCGCGCTGCAGGTATCAATGTACCAATTATTCCCGGCATTAAACCCATCAACCTCAAAAACCAACTGACGGTATTACCCAAACTCTTCAGCATCAACCTGCCGCAAGAGCTCGCGACAGAACTGGCCAAATGCAAAAATAATGACGATGCAAAAGTGGTAGGAACAGAATGGGCCATTCACCAGTCAAAAGATCTGGTCACACATAATGTCCCCAGTCTGCACATCTACACCTACGGCGTTTCCGACAATACACGAAAAATCATTAAAGCTGTTTTTTAAGCATCAATAAAAACCAATTTTTTCTATCTGACTTGACAGTCTATGATGATCTGCGCTGATTGGTTTAGGTATCCGACTTACTTTTACAGAAGTCATACTTCCTGATACAGAGGAAAAATGAAAGACGGAACCATTAAAGCCGATGGCCTGCTATTGCTAACTGCAATTATCTGGGGGTTTGCCTTTGTCGCCCAGCGGGTCGGGATGGATTATGTCGGTCCCTTCACCTTTAATGCCGTCCGTTTTGCCCTCGGCAGCCTCTCATTGTTACCATTGATTTTATTTCTCCAGAAAAGGCAATCGAAGAGCGATCAACGACAATTCTCTGACGATACAAACAAATCGGTTCTGCTTGGGGGCCTCCTGGCCGGTGGTGCCCTGTTTGCAGGAGCTTCGCTGCAACAGGCGGGATTAGTCTACACAACAGCGGGCAAAGCCGGTTTCATCACCGGACTCTACGTGGTGATCGTGCCTCTCCTCGGACTATTTTGGCACCAGCGCCCCCGTATCGGTACTTGGTTAGGGGCCATTCTTGCCGCTATCGGTCTCTACTTTCTCAGTGTCACCCAAGCGTTCAGTATCTCTTTTGGTGATCTGCTGGTGCTGATCGGTGCCTTTTTCTGGGCTGGTCATGTACTGCTGATCGGCTGGCTGGCACCGCGGACCGACTCACTGAAACTGGCTGCTGCCCAGTTTGCCATCTGCTCACTACTCAGCTTTTTGACTGCCCTGGCCATCGAAACTATGAGTTTTACTTCGATCTGGCAAGCCGCGGTACCGATTCTCTATGGCGGGATCGGCTCCGTTGGCATCGCCTACACTTTACAGGTTATCGCTCAACGTGACGCTCACCCTGCTCACTCAGCGATCATTCTGAGTCTTGAAGGGCTTTTTGCCGCGATTGGCGGTTGGTTGCTGCTTGGTGAAGTGCTCTCCCTTCGTGGCATTTTTGGCTGTGCTTTGATGCTCGCAGGAATGCTCTTTTCTGAACTGTCAGGTTTTTTTAGTAAACAGAAATTAGACAACTAGAAATTCAGCTAAAAGACAGAGAAAGATCGCATGAAAAAATCAATTATTATCCTTGCAATAGCAATTACAACAACAATTTATGGTTATTATACAAACAATCCTGATTTCATCGAATCGGTTCAGAAGCAATCTCAATCTACAAATCAATCACTTCAAGATGCCTACACTAACCACCTCAGCGATATTCAGGTTAGAGGTTCCGGGATAGTCATAAAACGCTTACCAGATGACAATGATGGCAGTAGACACCAAAAATTTCTCCTTAAGTCAACCTCAGGACAGACTCTCTTAATAGCACATAATATAGACCTTGCAGCAAAGATTACCTCACTTAAAAAAGGGGATTCTGTCGAGTTTAATGGTGAATATGAATGGAACACAAAGGGAGGGGTTCTTCACTGGACTCACCGGGATCCCAGGGGGAGGCATGCCGATGGTTGGCTGAAGCATAAAGGGAAAATCTACCAGTAATACAGAATCGTCACACAACTTCCAAAAAAACCAATAATTTAAGTTGGTTGTGTTTCCAACAAGGTCTTTATTTTAGCCAAATAATTACGGGTTTCTTGCGGTATTTTCTCCAACCCATACCGGTCAACATTCCCCTGTCCCCAGTTATAAGCAGCCAGGGCATGATCAAGGTCGCCATCATATTTTTCCAGAAGTTGTTTCAAATATTTGCTGCCACCAAGCAAATTCTGTAATGGATCAAAACTATCTTTTACCCCAAGTTCCTGAGCCGTTTCTGGCATCAATTGCATCAAACCCTGTGCTCCGGCATGCGATACAGCTGTTGGGTCATAAGCACTTTCTGTGGCAACGACTGAATGGATTAACTCTGGCGCCAGACAGACTTTTTCTGCAACCTGGTCGATCATTTGACCAATCTTATTTGGCATCTGTTGTACAGAGCTCTGCTGAAGTGCAGGTTGGACAGAATAATATTTGTCAATGATTTGACTTTTCTGTAGGGCTAACTGACACAATCTATTACTGTTGAGAACCCCCGTAAAAATGTCATTGGAGTCTTTTTCTTCCTCGTCAGAAAATAGTCCCTGCAGCATCTGAATCTGCGCAAGTTTCATTATCTCAATTGTTTTCTTTTGAGAATTATCAATATTTTTCAATGAGTTAACAGTATCCGCCAAGACATTTTTAAATAGTTGGCGGTTCTGTTTTTGATTATCAATCGCTATGTTCTGTGCCGGAGAGGTTCCAAATGTTGCCATTAATTTTGTTGGATCAATACTCATCTGCGCCTCTTATAAAAATAGAATATGGCAAAAAACATCCCAGACAGATTTAGAGCAAGAACTGCGCCGAGCCAAGAACCCTTTTATTCCAAATTAGAAGAAGAGCGTCTGTGACTGACTTGTGTTTTCCGTGGAATTCTTTTACAAAGGCAATTCTTGCGGAGGAGTACCAGAGTGACAACAGCTGAAAAAACATTCAATCGGATTAAACGTCAAGTTGGCAAAGCGATTGGTGATTTTGATCTCATTGCAGACGGGGATCGGATTGCAATCGGGCTATCAGGAGGCAAGGATTCCTACACCTTGCTGCATATTCTGGAGGCGCTACGTAAAAAAGCACCGGTTAAATTTGAACTGACTGCAATCAATATCGATTCGGGTTTTCCAGGCTATCGCAAAAGGTTGATTGAAGAATATCTACAACAACAGCATTTCAACTATGTGATGGCAGAAACAAACAGTTATAGGATTATTGAAGAAAAACTCCGCCCCGGCGCATCCTACTGTGCCTTCTGTGCACGCTTAAGGCGTGGGGCACTCTACGCTCAGGCAGAAAAACTTAATTGCAATAAAATTGCCTTGGGACACCATTTGGATGACTTTATAGAAACCCTGCTGCTTAACCAGTTCTATAGTGGCACCCTGGCAGCGATGAGCGCCAAGTTCCGGGCAGACAATGGTAAGCATACTGTCATTCGCCCATTGGTCTATGTTGAGGAAACAGAAATTCAACAGTACAGTCGCTTGCAGAAATTTCCAATTGTCCACTGTTCCTGTCCAATTATGGGGAAGGACGAGCAGAAACGGCAGCAGATGAAACAATTAGTTAAAAAACTTGCTATAGATATCCCTGAAATACGCAATAGTATGATCAGTGCTATCGGCAATGTTCAACCCCGCTATCTGATGGATCAGGATTTGACTAATAAATTGGGAAAACTCACTCCTTGACCCACCTATGACAGAAAAGTAAAATACCTGATCTACTAAGAACAGGGAAGGGACAGAAAAACTTGAAAAAATATCCATTTTTATCTATGGCGTTAATCGTTATCTTCTTCGCTCTTTTGATGACTACTGCGGGCTGGCTCCATTCTGAAAAAAAAACCAGTACTCCAGAGACCAGTACTCCAGAGACCAGTACTCCAGAGACCAGTGTTCCAGAGACCAGTACTCCAGAGACCAGTGTTCCAGAGACCAGTGTTCCAGAGACCAGTGCTCCGGAAAAAATGACCCCAGAAATAAGTGTAGAAGAAAAAAAGGGGCAGTTTAAAGCGGCCATTATCCCTGCCATCAATGAAGTCTATAACGACCTGATGCAGCAATATCAAGAAGTATCCGAATCAGTCCAAGCGGGTGATGATGATAAATTAGCCGAGTTAAGAAAAGAGTACAAAGCAACAAACAATTATGAATTATTGATGGCCCTCAAACCGCATCCTCAAAGTATCGCCATAGCTCAAGCCGCAATGGAAAGTTCCTGGGCAACTTCCCGATTTTTTAAAGAAGCCAATAACGTATTTGGTATCTGGTCATACAATGAAAACGAAGCACGGGTGGCAGCAGGGGGAAAACGGGGAGATGAAACTGTCTGGGTAAAAAAATATGGTTCAGTTGAAGCTTCTATCCGCGATTATTATCGGACCTTAGCCCGGGGAGATGCCTATAGAGAGTTCAGAACCCTGAAAATGGAGACAAACGACCCCTATGCACTCATCAAAAAGTTACACCCTTATTCAGAAAAAAGAGAAGAGTACATTAAGGAGCTCTCTACAATCATTCGATTTAATAAATTTGATGCCTATGACCAGTAGCAAGTAACCTTATAAAATTCAATCTTTCTTTTTCATAAACTTCTTGAACATCCCCTTGGACTGGGGCTCCTGCTCCCGACGAAGATTAATCAGACGCAATTCACGCAATGCTTCAGTACAATCTGGATTTGCCTGTACCGCCATTTCGAAAGATTTCTCCGCCTGGCGCTCTTTTCCCATCGACTGATAAACCTGGGCAAGGTAAAGGTGAGTCAGATCAAAGCCAGGATTGATCTCTCGTGAAGCCAACAAGACCTCCATCGCCTGGTTCTGGATATCAGGCTTCTCAGGGGCAGATTTAAACAGGCCCCAGGCAAAAAAGGTCATATATTCAGACTCTCCCGGGCTTAGCTCTATAGCTCTTTGTAATAATTTAACTGCGGCACTGAAACGTCGAACTTTGAGTAGAGCCCGCCCTTCCTGATAAGAGGTTTCAGCCTCTATCACCTGATTAATATCAATTGATTTTTTCGGTCCATTGACCAATTCATCAAGATAGTCAGAGCAAGAATCTGCATCGCTGAGAACCGTATAGGCTTGCGTAATATATTGGAACATCTCATTGATTTTATTACTCATTTCGCTTGAAAGGCCGCTACCAAGAAAGCGATCAGGGTGATACTCTTTAGCCAGGCGGTAGTAAGCTTTTCGAGCATCTGCTGCTCCACTCTGCCTCCCTATCCCCAAAGTTTCAAAATAGTCTGAATCCATGATACGTTGATAATCATCGAGAATTTTACGTCGCAGTTTTTCATCAATGATTTCAACCTCAGTCTCCCCTGAAATATCCTCAGTTGCAAGGGCATCGGGTGTTGCACTGCGTTCCAACATTTCAGAGATCATCAGAGCTGCCAAGACTTTCTGCACCTCACGACGAGCCAGCGGATGTTGTTGCAGAATATTATCCAGGGTTTTCACCCCCAGGCAACTATTGAAGATTGCCTCACCCCGCTTGTTCAACTCAATGTCTTGAAAACGATATTGGGGGTTGGTCGCCTGTTTCAAATAATCTTCACTAAAAGGATAGAGAAAATCATCCAGCTGCTTTGGCATCCAATAGCGGTTGATCCCTTGCATAATTAATGCAGCGGGCGTCAGTTTGATCCGGGTGACCGTCTTTTTAAAATCCTTACCGGGAACAAATTGATAGGTACCTCTTCTCCAGGCAAAGGTCGAGAGGAGTTTTTCTGTTACCTGACGAACCAATGCAGCCTGAACTTCCTGAGGGGTCATCAATCCCATTTCAATAAGAACGGTTCCCTGTAATCGTCCCGATTGCCTGCTTCGTTCAACCGACTCATCACAATCAACCTGCGTAAACACCCCCTCTTTAACCAGCATGCGGCCTAGGCATTCACTGAGGACATTGGAACGGCTGAAAATTGGGTAGCCATCTTTAATATAAATAATTTTTTTGGCGTCTCCACGGGTTAAATGTAGCAACCCAGTCGCCTTTTCCCGGTAAAGTTGCTGCAATTGTAACGGAATGGTGTAATCGGAAAGCGGCTGAACTTTGGGGGTAGCATCTTTAGCTGCTTCGCCTGAGGTAAAGACTCGCTCTAACAAGGACTGTAAATCTGCCCCGGTAAAGGGTTTGAGTAAAAAATCATCCGCACCGTAATCTTCTTTTGCTGCAGCAATCTGTTCTGGACTGTGAAAAATTGCAGTCACCATTACCACGGGCAGATCCCGGGTATTATCATGTTTACGCAATGCCCGGCAGATATTTGGTCCAGAAATTTCCGGCATATTGAGATCGATCAAAGCCAGCTGAAAATCTTCAGTCAACAACATCCGTAAACCAATCGCACCACGATCGGCTATTTCAACCTGAAAGCCAGCGGCAGAAAACGCCTGCTGTAAGAAATCGCGTAAATCACGATCATCATCAATAATCAGTATTTTCTTGCTCATGGAAGGGTCCCTCCAGCAAAAACCGTATCCGGTTTAAGATATTTTTCAAGAAGATCACGAATCCCTTCAGTAATCAACTGATACTCTTTAAGAAATTCATGTTCTGGCTGTAGCCCTGAACCTGCATAGCCAAGGCTACGGGCAGCCTTTCTGAAGCCTTCATTATGGGCAGAGAGCTCATTAATCGACTGATCATATAATAGTCTCAATTTATTCTCCAGACGACGCAGAAATTTATACCCATTTATCAAAAGATCGGCATCATCCTGTGGGAGAATATGATCCTCTGCCATAAATTTAAGCAAATCAACAGTATTTTGTGTGCGTAATGGTTTAATTCTGCCAGCATGCAACAGTTGCAGATATTGAGTGATGAATTCTACATCGACCATCCCTCCACGGCCAGTCTTAATATTGAACCGATCACCACGTTCCCGAGCATTTTCCTGTTCCATGCGTTGCCGCAGACGATAAATTTCTGTCTGTAAATTCTCTGGAAGCGGGCGCTCAAAAGTCAGCCGGGAAATTATCTGTTGCAGCTGGGTAATAAACTCCGTCTCTCCACACACCGCCCGAGCCTTGGTCATCGCCTGCCGTTCCCAAGGTTGTGCAGATTCGTGATGATAACGTTGAAATGCAGTTAAACTGGTCACCAGTGGACCTTGGTTACCCGATGGTCGCAACCGGGTGTCTATCTTATAAACCGCACCTTCCCGAGTCACCAAGGTCAGTACAGTAATAATCCGTTGCGCCAGCTTGGCAAAATACTCACGATTACTGATTTTCTTAAAGCGCTTGGAATCAGTGTCTGCAACCGGCTGGGTTTCCCCTTCATCTGCATAAATAAAGATAATGTCCAAGTCTGAGTGATAGTTCAACTCAAGTCCACCTAATTTTCCCATAGCAATGATAGCAAAAGCAGTTTCCTCTTCTTTTCCATCTATTCTCCTTGAGAAAGGGGCACCAAATCGAGCAGACAGTTCCTGCCGTGCCATTTTCCATGCTTGCTCCAAACATGCCTCTGCAAGCCAGGATAGTTGTTTGGCTCCTTCTCCTTGCGTCATCTGTCCATGCAAATCATTTAAAGCTATCCGCAAAAACTCTTCGTTTCGAAAACGACGTAAACCATCCAACTGTAGCTCATAATCTTCTGCCAGAGTCATTTGTTCCGTCAGTTCTGTACTCAACTGCTGACGATTTTTTGTGGCAACCGCATAGGAACGTGAAACCATAGTATCCAATAATTCTGGTCGCTGGATAAAAATTCGTGACAGCAATTGACTGGATCCGAACAAGGCAATCAACAATTTAACGATGGCAGGATTTTCGACCAGCAGGGAAAAAAAAGAATTTCTGGCTCGAATACTCCGCAAAAAAGCTTCCAGATTATTCAGTGCTTGATCTGGATTTGGTGAAGCAAGTAATTCCTCGATTAGCAGTGGAGCCAGCTTTTCCAGACAGCGCCGGCCACGCCGGGTTAAACGTTGGTGCGGATCACTGCCACGCAACATCAACAAGCCGTCATAAGCGGCATCAGGATTACCGAATCCTTTTTCCTCCAGTAAATTTTTAACCAGATCGGGATCTGACTCAGAATCAAAGATAAAGTTGACTTCAGGGCGAACCTCCTGTTCCTCTTCATCGGCCGAATGAAATAGATCATTAAAGATATGGTTCACCTGCTGGCGATGACGTTCTAGTTCAGAACTGAATTCCTTATAACTGGAAAAATGACAACGCCGGGCAAGCAGATCAAGGCTGGATTGATCCTGAGGCAGAGAATGGGTCTGCTGCTCCTGTACAACTTGAATACGATGCTCAACCATCCGCAAAAATTGATAAGCCTGACTGAGTGATTGTTGATCATCCAAGGTAATAAATTGTTCCGTTTGCAACAATTGCAACATCTTCAACGAATTACGTTGTTGTAACTGCGGTTTGGTCCCACCATTGACTAACTGCTGTGTCTGAATAAAAAACTCAATCTCACGAATTCCACCTCGGCCCAGCTTGAGATTACATTCACCTTCTTCTTTACGACTGAGGCTGGTGTTGATTTTTTGTTTCATCAGCTTGATATCTTCGATCATGCCAAAATCAAGATAGCGCCGATAAATAAACGGCTTGAGACGTTTCAATAATTCTTCACCCAGGGCGATATCCCCAGCCACGGGTCGTGCTTTAAGCAACGCCGCCCGTTCCCAACTCTGTCCCCATGATTCATAATATGCTTCGGCACCATTGATAGAGACAGCCAAATCACCGTTGTTGCCATCGGGACGTAATCCGGTATCAACCCGGAAAACAAACCCATCTTCGGTGACCTGATGCAGAGACCTGGTGATCAACTCTGCCAGCTTGACAAAGTAGCGATGCAGACTGATTTTTTCATTACGGGTTCCACCGGAGGTTTCACCAGAAGTGGATGAATAGCAATAGATCAGGTCGATATCGGATGAGAAATTCAATTCGTAGCCGCCAAGCTTTCCCATTCCTAAAATCGTCATGGTTGCAAGTTGAGTTTTCCCCTCTTCGTCCTCTTGCTGTGGTTGTCCGTATTCTTCCTGCAATTGCAAACCGCAGAGATCATAAGCACGTTGCAAACATGCCGCCGCCAAACCGGAAAGCTCCTCCATCACCTCAACCAGAGACGCCAGACAACAAAGGTCACGGCTCCCAATGCGCAAAATCTGAGCGGCCTTGTACCTCCGCAAACCGGACTTCAGCGCAAAAAAATCAGCACTATCAGAAATTAATCCACGCAAATCATCTAACATCTGCGCTTCACTACGGGAATGATCTATTGCACCATCTATAAATAAACGTTCGAAATATATGTTACTGCGGCAGAGAATCCCCCCGAGAAATGGGGAGCCGCCAAGAACCGTCAACAATTGTTGACAACGGGTAAAATTGGTCAGAATCGTTGTCAATTGATCGACAGCAACAACATCAAATAATCGTTCCAGAATATTGAGTGCAGAGTCGGGATCGGCAACCGCTAAAACCTGAGAAAAAATTTTAGAAAGAAGATTTTTATCCTGTAGTCGCTCGTCAATTAACTTGAGATTGGTTTGCGCTTTTTCCCCATCAAGGTAGGCAAAACTATCGAGCCAGGTGATCAGACTTTTATCATCACCGACCAATAGAGCTAGTTTTATCTTTATCTCTTGCTGTTCTGGGGTCATTTGTACCTTTTTAGCGACACTTGACGATTTTACGGAGCCCGGTTAGATAATCACCAGTGACAACTCCATGTTCCGTAATGATTGCCGTCACAAGACGCTGTGGAGTGACATCGAAGGCCGGGTTGCGAACATTGATCCCATCTGGAGCCAGCTGAATATCTTTGATGTGAGTAATCTCCCGCCCATCCCGCTCTTCAATCGGAATCAGCGAACCGTCACTCAAACTCAAATCAATAGTCGAAACCGGTGCGGCAACGTAAAAGGGGATATTATGTTCTTTAGCAAGAATTGACACCGTGTAGGTGCCGATTTTATTAGCGACATCCCCATTTGCAGCAATCCGATCAGCCCCGACAATAACGCAGTCAATCTCCCCCTTACTCATCAAATAACCAGCCATATTGTCACAAATTAAAGTGACAGGGATATTCTCCTTCTGCAGCTCCCAGGCGGTTAGTCGTGCCCCCTGTAGAAACGGGCGAGTTTCATCAGCAATCACAGAGATTTTCTTCCCCGCTGCCACGGCGGCCCGAATCACTCCAAGAGCCGTTCCATAACCGGCAGTTGCCAATGCTCCGGCGTTACAATGTGTCAGCACCCGAGCACCATCAGGCAGCAGAGGTTCACCATGTTGCCCCATTTGCTGATTGATCTTTTCATCTTCCTGAGTAATTGCCAGAGCTTCAAATTCAAGACCGATTTTTAGCTCCAGAACACTCCGGTCAAGATTGGATTCAGCAAAATGCTGCATCCGGTCCAGAGCCCAGGAAAGATTGACAGCCGTCGGTCGAGTTGCAACCAGAACGGCACAAATCTCTTTAAACTGTTGAAAAAACTCCCAGCTCGACTCGGTTTCAATATCTCGCGCCCCAAACCAGGCGCCAATTGCGGCAGCAACACCAATAGCCGGAGCGCCGCGTACCACCATAGTGCGAATAGCCTCAGCAATTTCCTGGTAGGTTGTATAGGAATGCCACACCTCTTCGGCGGGGAGTAACCGCTGATCGAGCATTTGACATTGTCCGGCAACAAAACGGATTGGCCGAATAACTCTGGTATCGATAGGACAGGTTGACATTTGTATCGCTCCAATTGAGGCGAAATGTGATTCGTTTGTGATTTTTGTAGGGGCGCATGCAATGCGCCCCTACATATTTATTCTGCCAATTTCTTTTTCAACAATTGATTTGCCATTCCCGGGTTTGCTTTTCCTTTACTGGCTTTCATCACCTGACCGACAAAGAAGCCCATCAGCTTCTCTTTCCCCGCCTGATACTCAGCAACTGGCCCCGGATTGGCAGCAATCACTTCGTCAACAATCGCTTCGATCGCCCCGCTGTCGCTTACCTGCTTTAAACCCTTTTCTTCAATAACTTGATCTGCAGATTTTCCGCTCTGCCAGATCTCTTCGAAAATGGCCTTCGCAATTTTACCAGAAATTGTATTGTCATCAATCCGCAGCAGGATTCCAGCGAGCAATTCTGGCGACACCGGACAATCGACAACATCCAGGTTCTTATCCTTGAGCGCTCCAAGGACTTCACCCATCACCCAGTTGGAACATATCTTCGGCTGATTATACAGCGCCACCAGTGCCTCAAAGTATTCGGCAATAGGGCGCTCTGCAGCAAGAACTCCTGCATCATAGCTGGGCAGTCCCATGGTATCCTGATAGCGCAGTATTTTTGCCTCCGGTAGTTCCGGCAAATAACTGCGAACCCGTTCGATCCAAGCTGCAGAAACTTCTAACGGGAGCAAATCGGGATCGGGAAAATAGCGATAATCATGAGCTTCTTCCTTGCTCCGCATTGAGCGACTGACACCAGCATCTGGGTCGAATAGACGGGTTTCTTGGACAACCTTGCCACCATCATCAATCACATCAATCTGCCGTTCCACTTCATACTCAATTGCCTGTTTTATATTGCGAAAAGAGTTGAGGTTTTTCAGCTCAGAGCGGGTTCCTAATTCCTGCTGTCCCCAAGGACGGATCGAAACATTGGCGTCACAACGGAAGGAACCTTCTTCCAGATTACCATCGCAAATCCCCAGATACACCACAATCTGATGCAACTGTTTCAAGTAGGCAATTGCCTCCTCGGAACTACGCATATCGGGCTCAGAGACCACTTCTAACAGCGGAGTACAGGCGCGGTTCAAATCAACCGATGAACTGTTATCCTCATTATGCAACAGTTTTCCAGCATCTTCTTCCATATGAATTCGGGTAATTCCAACCCTTTTTTCACCCAATTCTTCAGTCTCAATATCCATCCAGCCATGCTCACAAATCGGCAATTCAAACTGGGAAATCTGATAACCCTTGGGCAGGTCAGGATAAAAATAGTTTTTCCGGGCAAAAATTGAACGGGGAGCAATCTGACAATTGGTTGCCAATCCAGCCTTGATCGCATCTTCAACAACCTGTCGATTGAGGACCGGTAACGCACCTGGCAACCCCAGACAGACCGGACAGGTTTGACTATTGGCTGTTTGCCCGAATTCAGTTGAGCAGCCACAAAAAATTTTGGTGTTGGTCGTCAGCTGGACATGAACTTCTAAACCAATGACAACTTCATATTTTGAATTCATTTGGAAATCCTGTTTTTATTTTAACTACACGTTAGTAAACTTGGGACTGTCCCGAATGGCGCTAGTTTAAGCATGATTGCAGTAAACTTGGGACTGTCCCCAGTCCCATCGGGGGCTGTCCCGGAAGTTTACGATCCACGAAGAACTATGGTGGTTCGCGGCACAAAAGCCTGGGACAGTTTTGCTTAGTTACTGTTTATTTACAGCTCCGGCACTCGTTCATTCCAGTCGGTCGCCTGTTCAAAGGCATAGGCTGCCTGCAGCATTTCAGCTTCAGCAAAAGGCTTACCAATTATTTGTAAGCCAATCGGCAAACCTCCCTCGCTAAAACCACACGGAAGGCTCATAGCACAGGTTCCAGCTAAGTTGGTCGGAATGGTAAAGATATCGGACAAATACATCTGCAGAGGATCATTAACCATTGCACCGATCTTAAATGCTGGAGTGGGTGCAACCGGGGTCAACAACAGATCGACCTGCTCGAAAACTTTGTGAAAATCTTGGCGAATCAGAGTTCGTACCTTCTGTGCTTTCAAATAATAGGCGTCGTAATAACCGGAAGAGAGAGCATAGGTTCCCAGCATAATACGGCGCTTTACTTCATCACCAAAACCGGCAGTCCGAGTCTGCTGATACATCCCGATCAGCCCCTCACCGTTATCTTGACGGGTGCCAAAACGGACACCATCATAGCGCGCCAGATTGCTTGAAGCTTCGGCCATTGCAATCAGATAATAACAAGCCACCGAGTAATCGGTATGCGGCAGGCTAACCTCGACAATCTCAGCCCCCAACTGCCGATAGGTTTCGATGGCAGCATCAACCGCCCGCTTAATTTCTGGATTCAGCCCCTCAATAAAATATTCCTTTGGTAACCCAATTTTCTTTCCGACAACACCTGCTTGCAAATTCTCCAGATAATCGGGAACCGGACAATCGACTGAAGTGGAATCAGCGGGATCATAACCCGCAACCACTTTGAGCATTAACGCGCAATCCTCAACATTGCCTGCCACCGGGCCAACCTGATCCAGCGATGAAGCAAAGGCAACCACGCCGTAACGGGAAACCCGCCCATAGGTCGGCTTGAGTCCGACAACTCCACAATGAGAGGCCGGTTGTCGCACCGAGCCGCCAGTATCAGTTCCCAAAGTCGCCACCACTTGACCTGCTGCAACTGAGACAGCACTGCCGCTGGAAGATCCTCCCGGAACACGTGTCGTACCCCAGGGATTGTGTACCGCCCCGGCAGCACTGTTTTCACCGGAGCTTCCCATAGCAAACTCATCCATATTTAGTTTTCCGACAATAACCGCCCCCTGCTCACGCAACTTGGCAACAGCAGTTGCATCGTAAGGGGAGATATAATTGTCGAGAATTTTCGAAGCGCAGGTGGTTCGAACGTCCAGGGTGTTAAAAATATCTTTCACCGCAACAGGAATTCCGGTCAGCAACGCGGTTTTCCCTGCAGCGAGCTGTTGATCAGCTGTTGCTGCAGCGGCCAGAGCCTCTTCCTCACAAATGGTGATAAAAACGTTTAACTGATCATCCGTTGCCTTGATTCTCTCCAGACAAGCTCGGGTCAGTTCGACTGAGGTCAGCTCACCAGAAATCAGTTTTTGCCGAATTTCTTGAATTGTTAAGTTATGGAACTTCATAAATACTCCAAAACGACCAGTGGAAAGTTTTATTATTCATCTTAAATTCGATGGCTAAGCAAAAATTTTACCCTACAAGGCTTGGTGATTTTTCAGGGGTGAAAACATACATATAGATAGTATGTCAAGATCCTGAAAAATTCGCGTAACGCCGTAGGGTGAACTTTTTGCGACGCCACCATTACTCGATGACTTTGGGAACTTTAAAATACCCGTCCTCACCCTGAGGGGCATTCTGTAACGCCCGCTCAATGCCAATAGCCGGTCTGATTTCATCTTCACGAAATGCATTTGACATCGGTACTGCATGCGCCATAGGTTCAATCCCCTCGGTATCAAGCTCATTCAATTTATCGACATAACCGAGAATCGCATCCATCTGATCTGTCATGATTTTCAAATCTTCAGGTTCAAGCGTCAATCGAGCTAAACGAGCCACATGTTCAACATCTTTTTGGCTGATTTGTCGAGTAGACATAATATGGTTCCTCCAAATATTCATTTTAGTATCCAAAT
>JAOZOH010000290.1 GCA_029933365.1 Desulfuromusa sp.
ATGGTTACGGGTTGTAACCAACTATGACCATTTACACAATTTATTTTACAGGCTCAGAAGGAAGGCGATTATAATTTTTGACCCCCCCTTTTTTTTGTAGTATTGCTCAATCGACGCTTCTACACTGGCGGTATCCTCCACCTTTAAGGCGGAAAGTAATTGTTTAACAACCTCATGCTTGTTATTGTTGTTCTCCGCTGTCTTGGTTATTGACAAGATGCGCCCTTTAAATTCTGCTTCGCGCTGCTCGTACTCAGTGACTTTTCCCCTAAGATGCTTTATGTCGTCTGGATTCTCTTCCCTGAGACGTTCAATCTCACCACCTAGATCATATAGCTCATCTTTTAGGTTTGAAATATCGTTGATAAGTTCGAAATTGGATTGTTCCAAAGCAGCAATTTTAGCCTTATGAATTAATTCTGACATAAAACCCTCTCAGGCACATTCTACGTTCAAACCTCGTGTCGCATCCGACAATTCTTACAATCTTTGGGACACCATATTTAACTCACCCTACTCTCCTTCTTCGGCCCCGGCTTTTGTGGTTGTAATACCCGCCCCAATATTTGTTCCAGTGTCTCAACAAAGCCTTTGGTCCCCATCGGGCGGCCAGTGCGTTCATGGCGGTGAAGCAGATCAAGTTCTGCTACTGACAATAACGAAAGGAACTTGCTCCAGTCAGCAACGAGGTCTAACCGGGGAGCCACTTCAATCAGTTTATCATCTTTTTCTGCAAGATGGGCACGTGCACTGCTCCAGCAATAATTTTCAGGATGTTGTGCCAGACCGGCAGCGACAGGATTCATTTCAGTATAGCGTGCGGCCGCCAATAAATGTTGTTCATCCATAGGAAATGAGGCAAATCGTCCCTGCCACAAATGTCCACGCCAGTTTTCACGAAAGTTGATATGCCAGGAATAGCGGCGATAGGCTTCCCCAATAGCACGGGTTAATCCCTCCGGGGTTTGTGGAACAGCGATCAAATGGACATGGTTCAGCATCAGGCACCAAGCCCATATATCCACCTTATTGTGACGACACCACTGTGCCATCAAGTCGATGTAGACAAGGTAATCATCATCACAAAAAAAGGTCTGCTGGCGCCGGTTACCCCGTTGGGTAATATGGTGTGGATAGTCTGGAGCGATGATTCGAGCAATTCTGGACATGAAGAAACTGTAGCAGGGTGTTTAAGAATGCAAAGATAGATATGGTGTCCCCAGAGCTATAACGGTGAACTCACTGGTTTTTACGTAGCGCAGCGGAGAAAAAATCCAGTGCAGTGATTTGTTATATGCTTTCTATTTTCCTTCCATTATTCTGTAATTTCCCTTTTCAAGATAATTTCCCAGCCATACCGAACTAAGGATAACCAGAGGTATAGATATAGAAAACCTCACTAAACTGAATTTCATTCCTATAAACGAAGCTTCAAAAAGCGTCATTGGAATCCGACAAACGGCGGCAGCACCTATTTATTATCTTTAGTTTCATAAATTTAAAATTCTTTTGCCATCCCCAACATTTTTTGGAATAGCAATTTTGAATTTATTTGACATTTTTATATCTCTCATTTTTTTGCCTTTAGTAATCGGATGTGCTTCCCAATGAATAATTTTTCTTGGAAATCATTGAATCCAAATTCTGATAAGATTTTCTTCCAATCTCGCTCCACATACTCAAAGGCATATTTGCATTCTATAATTTTGAAAGGCATTCTGAAATAAAACGGCGTTTCATCAGTTACGAATTCATTAAAATCAAGAATAACAAATTCACCATTTTCTTTTAAAGCATTAAAAGCGTTTTGAATGATATTCTTCTGAATTTCAAAAGGAAAACCGTGAAATACAAATGAGATAAACACCTTGTCGTATTTTTTTTCAAGTTCAAATGGTTTATCAATGCGTTGATTCATCACATTGATATTCTGATGTTTTTTAGTTTTTCCCTGAAACTGAGTAATCATCAAATCAGAAATTTCCAGACCTAAAATTTCACCTTTTCCAGAAAGCTGCTTATTCATTAAAAGTGCATTTCTACCGGTTCCTGCTCCAAAATCAAGTATCTTTTCATTTACTTGAATATTCATTGATCTAATAGCTTTTCTGATAAACCAGTTGTAACCACCAAAAGTTAAAACATTTAGCAATTGATCGTAAAATTTGGCTGTAAATCCTTGAATCTCAACTTTAGAACACGGATAAATTTTTTCTCTATTCATAATATCTCTTTAGGACGTCTCTATTTATTCGTCCGAACTAAG
>JAOZOH010000035.1 GCA_029933365.1 Desulfuromusa sp.
CTCCAATCACGATAATGGCACATATGCCGATCGAATGACAATATCAGCATATTTACAGTTTAGTTTAGGCGTATTTGCTGAACAAGAAACGCTACGTTCTCTAACTAGTTGATTTTACATTCCAAACAATCTGGCATGGATTTAGCTATATAAAATCACTTAACAAAACAATACAGAGACTGAATATCCAAATTGCCTGTTAAATTTTCTAATTGGAGAATCTATGGAAACATTTAAACTGCCAAAATCAGAGCACCTCTGGGAAGTAGCAAAACAAGTAATTCCCGGCGGCATTATGAGCAATTTCAAAAAAGGGACAAACTACCAGCCAACCTATTTCAAGTACGGAGAAGGGGCTCGAATTTACGACAGCGATGGGAACGAATACATCGATTACGATCTCTCCTACGGCCCCACTATTTTAGGGCATCGTAATCAGCACCTGATCGATGCAATCGTAAAACAAACCAAGTATTTTTACTGTGGTCCCGTCAATGAACTGGCTGCCGAGGCTGCCAGAAAAATTTGTGAGCATGTCCCTTCAGCGGAAAAACTCCGCTTCACCTGTTCCGGCTCTGAAGCAAATTTGTATGCTGCTGCAGTTGCCAGGGGTTACACCGGGCGCGATAAAATTGTCCGCTTTGCAGGTCACTATCACGGCATGGGTGCCGGTCTGGTCGGGGGCATTGTTACCGACCCTGATAATCCGATTGTAACCGAGGGCGAGGAATCTGATGACGTCTTCAGCCAGATGACCCATACGGCAGGCAGGGAAAGTGACGTTTATAGAAATTGTTACATGATCGAATGGAATGACCTACCAGCCCTGGAAACCCTTTTCAAAAAACGCAGCGAAGAAATTGCAGCCGTTTTCATGGAACCGGTCATGACCAACTGGTACGGCTGCATGCCGGAACCCGGCTATTTGGAAGGTGTTCGCGAACTTTGCACCAAGTACGGTGTGGTACTGATCTTTGATGAAGTACTGACAGGGTTCCGCATGGGACTAGGTGGTGCTCAAGGCCACTTCGGGGTAACACCAGATTTGACAACCCTGGCCAAAGCGATCGGTGGCGGCTTTCCAGTTTCAGCCTTCTGTGGAAAAGAAGAGATCATGGACGTAGTCACTCGTGGAGATTTGATTGCCGCAGGCACCTACAATGGGCATCCGGTAGCCATGGCCGCGGTCATTGCAACAATCGAAGAACTGGAACGAAACAACGGTGCTGTGTACAAAGAAATCGACCGGTTGGGTCATATGATCAAAAATGGGTTTGAAGACATCGCCAAAAGCTATGGTGTAGACCTGCTCATTCAGGGCTATCCAGCAGCCTGGGATTTTACCGTAACTCCACAGAAAAAAATAATTAACAATAAAGAAGGATTGGGAACAGGTCTTCCCAAGGCAGGCGAACTCAGCACATATCTCTTGGAAAGGGGCATATTGTCCGTTGTCCGGCTATTTACCTCAACAGCCCACACAGATGAGGATGTCAAGGAAGCACTAGTACGAGCAGATGATGCCCTCAAAGAGTTTGCCAAAGCGCAGAAATCAGGGGAAGAAACGAAATCTACCCTTATGTAAACGGTGAAACATGCACTTTGACCTCAAAAAAATATTTTCACTATCTCACATAACAAAAAGGATACTAATAATATGTTGACCCAAGAGCAAAAAGACAAGTGGCTGGAAATAACAATGAACATTGCTGAACCGACGAACACGGTAATGGAGAACCGAATCCACTCTGACGTACCTTCATTTATGCAGTGCCCAATTGCCTACACCCCTGAACATCTCAAAGGTCTGGACGCAGCATTTCTTGGAGTCCCGTGGGAGGGATGGGTAGGAATAGGAACAATGGGTCATTGGGCAACATGTGGTCCTCAAAACGGTGAAATCGAAGATGCTTTTGACTTACGTTCGGGCACCTATTTAACACCGGATTACACGCGTAAATGGTCAAGCCAATATGCAGGACTTCTGGATCCAAAAGTCAGTTTTTTCCCTGAAGTCTCTGACGACTTCAACATGGGTGCTCTTCTTAAGGTTGCGGACTACGGCAACGTCGAGGTCAAGGCATATGATCCTGTGGAGACATTGAACCGGGCCTACATGAAAGCCAGCGACATTGTAAAGGGGGGTGCAATCCCCCTGATGCTGGGCGGAGATCACTCAACTCCCCACTGCATAGTAAAAGCAATATCCGATAACACTCAAGGCGATATGGGTCTTATCTGGTTTGACCGCCACTATGACAATTTCTATGGTGGAGATCTCCCCTACCCCGAAACCGAAATGAGTCGCCCCAATCCAGGAAACGCCCTGTATAAAATCCTCGACGAATGTAATGTCGATCCAGCCAACGTGGTCATGATCGGACCGGGTGGCGGCGACACCAATTACCGCGAAATGTCTGACATAATGAAGATGTTGGGGATTAAGGTGTTCACTGTTCGCGACGTAGAAGAGCAGGGTTTGAAGGCGATTACCGAACAGGCGATCGTAATTGCTGGCAAAGGAACCGAGAGAACCTATGTGACCTTGGATGCCGATGTGATGGATCCGTTTTCCTTCCCGGCCATGCGCTGGACTGAACCATATGGGTTACATGCGCGCGACGTAAAAGATTCCATTGCCATGATTACAGAAAACCTGAATCTGGCTGGTTTCGATATTTGTTGTATGAGCCCTGCCTATGACACACACGGCAACGGCGGCCAGGTCGCCGCACGATTCTATATTGAGATTTTAAAACAGCTGGCATTGAAAAAACAGGCGCAGCAAAGCTAGTTTGTTCAGTAACTATTCAATCACGCCCCCCGCATTTCAACTGCGGGGGCTGGTCTCGGAACCACCATAACAAGAGCGGAATTCATGCTGCTCACATAGTGAATACCGATACCCAGACCAATCAGCTCCTGCCCTCCCCCCGATCTAGGGGGAGGGTTTTTCTTTGTTCAGGGAAGAGCTGTCAAAAAACGACGCCTTGACTCATATACTTGCCCTCGAAGACAACCAAAACTGTCAAGCCGAACACTGATTCATCATCAATGCCGTAGATATCTTCTGCATAATTACTTAAACACAGTTCCATCCGCGCACTTAAGCGGCAATGGAGGGCACTGTTTTTGTGTTAATAGCGAGAACAACACCAAGGACAAAGAGGCAACAATAGGAGATCCGAGGGTAAAAACATACCAGTTTTCAGGATAAAACACAGCTTCAAGAGTGAATCCGTTTGTCAAACCTGCTCCTATGGTTCTGAATAAAAACCCTACAACCATGGCGGCAACTGCACCAACAACATTGGCCGATTTAAAATACAGGCCGAATATAAATGGAGCAACCAGACAAGCGAGCATTAAATCAAAAGCATATAAACTTAATTCAAGAACATGGGGATAACCTGTCGCCAGCAGTCCCGCAAAAATAGCGATACACACGACTGACACTCTGGTCACTTTGATCACCGCTGCGTCTGAAGCTTCCGGCCTGAATATATCTTTATAAATATTTTTAGAAACAATTCCCGAAATCGCGATCAATGCGGAATCCGATGCTCCCATGACACCGGCAATAACAGCACCAAAAAACATAACAGCGGCGAAAGTCGGCATCAAAGTTTTGATCAGTATGGGCATCAAAAGCTCAGGGTCATCAAGAATCAGAGTGCCATCTATAAGACCTTTTTCAACTAGGACACTACCTGAATACCCTATCAAAAGAACCCCAAGCTCAAGAAATGCGAATAGAACCATAGCAATTAAAAAAGATTTTCGAGCCACGCTGGCACTCTCGGCGGTAAAAGAACGTTGTGCCAAATCGGGGCTAACGGTTGAGCCAAGCCCGATAATCAACCATGCCGCCAGCCAGGGAGTCCAGGAACCTCCTTCTTGAGGCAAGACAGTTTTCATTGCTTGAGGCGTACTTTGCAATACCTCAGTCAACCCTCCTGCCAGATTGACAGTCATGGGAAGTAAAATAGCAAAGCCAAGCACCATTATAATTATTTGAACAACATCGGTATAACAAACGGCATACATCCCACCGGAATAAGTGTAAATAGCCACGACAAGGATGCCGATCCAGATAACTGTAGAAATATCCCAACCCAAAAGCGGAGCCACAATCTTTCCGAAAATTGTCGCATTGGTTGCAATCCAGGTACTGCTTGTTATGGCAATAAGTACGGCGGCAAAAAATCCACAGATTTTCCCATATCGAATCGTATAAAAGTCCCCCACGGACACATATTTTAATTTCCATAGCACCGGCACAAAAAATACCCCGAGCAGCAGCAGGCACAACACGCCTCCACCGGCAGTCGCAATCATTCCCCAGCTGTACTCTGTGTTCCAAATCCCGGTCGAGAAAGCCAAACCACTGTCGCCTATGAACAAGACAGCTCCAACAAAAGTTATCAAGATGGTCGCGGTATTGAACCAGACATTAAATGATCTGCCAGCAACCAGATAGTCTTCTGTACTTTTATTTTTCTTGGAAACAATAAATCCTATTGCAAGCATTACCGCCATATAAAACCCTATCCCAATGACATAACCCATAATTCTTTCTCCTATTTAAAAGATTAAAAACAAATATCCCTATAAAATCAATCGCTGGCCACTACCTTCGCACCCGCGCCTCCAACTTCCGGCAGCAGAGGCTTGATGAGAAAACGGGCCAAAGCCGGCAACAACCAGAGTGCGCCGATCATATTCCACAGGAACATGAACGTCAGCAAGATCCCCATATCGGCCTGGAACTTTATCGGTGATAGAACCCAGGTGCCAACGCCGATAGCCAAGGTTAAACCGGTGAAGCAAACCGCCTTGCCGGTCGTCAGCAATGTTTCCAGGTATGCTTCACGTAGCGAGTGACCCATCTGCAGATAGGAATCCAGGCGACTGTAGATATAAATTCCATAATCCACCCCAATGCCAACCCCCAGGGCAATAACCGGCAGTGTCCCAACCTTGACACCAATACCGAGTTGAGCCATCAGGGCCTGGCAGAGAATTGAAGTCAGCACCAGAGGCAACATGATGCAGAGCACAGGCCTCCAGGAGCGAAAGGTCAACAGGCAAAGCAGACTGACCACACTATAGACGCAGAGCAGCATCAGGTTCTGAGCAGAACCAATAACCTGGTTCGTGGCCGCCTCAAAAGCGCCATTACCATAACCGAGGCTGAAGATAACATCTTCGTCGTTGTTCTCCGCGGCGAACTTCTCCACGGCGTCGATCACAGCTTGCAGAGTTTCTTCTTTATGATCAGCCAGTTCCAGCCTCAGCGTACTCACCCCGCTTGCATCGCCCATGGCACCGGGCGCAACCGAGAGGTAATAATTGAGCGTATCCTTGGCACGAGCCAGGTCGAGAAACTTGAGGTTGCCCTCGTTGTAGGCAAACCGGGTCCATTTGATTTCCGAAGCGTTGGACTGAACCGACTGCACGCCGGGAGTATTCTGCAGCACCCACTCAAAGCGATTGATCAGATCATTTGCCTTATAGCTGAATGGGTCCGGGGTTTGGGCAAAGATCAGCAGCTCGTCGGTGCTGGTTGAGAAGTGGGAGGTGATATAGTTACTGTCAAGGTTGTAACGGGAATCGGCTCGCAGTTCAGGTGCGCCCTTGTCGAGATCGCCGATCTTGAGATCCTTGTTGAAGTAGAGACCAACACCTGCGCCGAGCAAGGCGATCAGCAGCGAAATAGCAGCCGCTTTGGGAGAGGTCACATGTGAGATGGTCTCCCACAGGGCGGACTTTTCGTTCTTCTTGTACTGGGCGTGATCTGTACACGCACGAGTGACCCCGGTATAGGACATCAACAGCGGCAGCAATATCAAGTTGGTGAGAATGATGATTGCCACGCCAAGGCTGGCAGCCACCGCCAGATCCTGGATTACGCCGATATTGATAACCAGCAGGGTGGCAAAACCGATACCATCACTGAGCAGCGCCAGCATCCCCGGCTTGACCAGATTTCGGAAGGTGTTGCGGGCGGCATCAAGACGACTCTCCCCTTTCAAGGTTTCGTGGGCAATGGCATTGATAATCTGAACACCGTGGCTGATCCCGATAGCAAACACCAGGAAGGGGACCAGAACCGAGAACACTCCAACGCCGTAGCCCAACAGGCTGAGCAGCCCCAACTGCCAGACCACCGCGATTACTGAGCAGAGCAACGGCATAAGGGTCGCTTTCCAGCCGCGTGAGTAGTAATAGAGCAGAATTCCGGTAATCACAAAGGCAAAAGCAAAGAACATTCCAACCTGCACAAAGCCATCCACCAGGTCGGCAAATTTTTTAACATCACCGATCATGTGGATGCTCAGGTTTTCATCCTGGTATTTCTCACGGACATCCTCCAATGCGTGAGAAAAGACCGTAAAATCGAGTGGCTCGCCGGTCTTAGGGTTGGTTGCCAAAATCGGCAGAGAAACCATACTCGACTTGAAGTCGTTGGCGATGTAGCTACCGAGAAACTCCGACTTGAAAATGTTTTCTTTGACCTGCTCAAGTGACTCGGGAGAACCGTCGTAATCGGAATCAATGATCGGACCACCGTCAAAACCTTCAGCAGTCACCGCAAACCATTGCAGCCCAGGTTCCCAGAGGGAAAGAACACCGCCGGTGTCAACCCCTGGGAGAAGTGAAAGTTCATCGCTGATTTTGCGCAGAGCATCCAGATATTGAGAATCAAAGATATCTCCGTCCTTGACCGCCACAGCGACACGGATCAGGTTACCGCTACCGGCTTCACCCTCTTCGCCCAAAAGCTCCCGGGCATTCTGGACATAGGAGTGACTCTGCGGAATCATCTTTTTGAGATCGGTGTCGATGGTCACGGAGGTTGCCTGATAGCCCAAAAAAACCGTAATCAACAAAAACAGCAGTATCATCCAGAAACGATTATTGAATACGATGCGTTCTACCAGTAGTACCAGTTTGGAATGGGCTTGTTCGTTCATCAGTTGCCCTCCTCTATCTCAGTTTTTTCACCGATTTCAGTACTCATCAGTTCGATTCCGCCGAGACCGACCAGGATCAACGAATCGTTATCACCAACGTTCACACTGCTTAGTGGCAGCATCGACTCAGTATTGGTGAGGTGAAAGTTTTCAAATTCAGCATCTGCTTTCAACACCACACCGGCATCACCGACGATAACAACCGAACCGTCCCCGAGCAGCCTTCCGCCAACCAGCCCGACTTCGGTTTCCACAACAACCTCCGCCCAGTGCTCTCCGCCATCGCGAGTCACAAAAACCTTTCCACCGATACCGAAAGCCACGACCAGTCCCGCTTGCCGACCTGCGACCGCCCCGAGAAATGACCCTTCATGAGGCACATCAAGGGTCTGCCAGCTCTGACCAGCATCGCTGGAACGATATACGAAACCAGACTCACCAGCAATGTAGAGAACACCTTGCGGTCCCTGAGCAAACGCATTCAGGTGCCATTCATCAAGGTTGTCAAGATGCTCAGTCCAGTCCTCCCAGTTCACCCCGCCATCGCTGGTATGCATGAACTTTCCATAGGCACCAATCACAAAGCCTTCCATTTCGTTAAGGAAAAAAACATCGAGAAGAGGTGCTGGATTACCTGATTTGCGGTTGTCATACTGGTGCGACCAGCTCTGCCCACCATCTTCGGTATATAAAACTATAGTGTCCTGCCCAACAGCCCAACCTTTTAGCGAACTAGGAAAATGGACGGCAGTCAAAAAAGCCATGGAGGGCACCTCAGCCTGAGTCCAGTTCTGCCCACTGTCATCGGAGTAGAGAATATGACCACGCTCGCCGACTGCAACCAGGCGATTTCCGGCGTGCTCCACGTCCAATAATAAATTGTACTGAGCCGCATCCGACTTTAGAACCGGTGTGTCAAGAGCATCGGTATAAGCATAAACAGGCTCACACAGAAACAAAATTCCGATCAGGGCGTAAACCATTACTACGCCCCCGTTCAGAAGCCTTCTTCCGGGCTGTTTTTTCCAGTAAATTTCACTCATTGAAATATCCTCGTGTAGAGTTAAACAAATCAACAACCCGGCAAAAGGGCAAATAAAAAAGTACAATAGAACTTCCGCCGCCCGGCACGAGACCGGACGACAGAAAAGTGGGCTTAACGACGTCCGCTACGACGTAGAGCAGCCGGAGTAAAGATAGATTCTTTGAGCGGTTCCTTTCTGATATTGACATCAGTTGCAAAACCATTGGTAAAGCCGTAGGCATTGTACATGCCGTTCTTAAAATCCTTATCCAGAGTGACCGCCCAGTGGGTAGACTGGGCATCATAATAGGTTTTCTGAAAACCATAAGAGATCCGCCACAATTCTCCACCCTTATCGTATTTATCCACGGCGGCAGCTTGCCAACTATCCTCATCAATGTAGAATACACGCTTGGCATATTTATGCCGCTTGCCTTCTTTGACTGTTGCCTCAACCACCCAGACCCGGTGCAGTTCATAACGAACATACTCAGGATTGAGATGATTTGCGGTGGTGATATCATCCAGAGGCGAATCACTGGAGGTCAGCTTGTAAGAGTTGTAGGGGATGTACATCTCCTGCTTGCCGATCAGTTTCCAGTCGTAGCGCTCAGGAGAGCCCATGTAGACGAAAAAATCATCGTAGGTGGTGATGGAACGATCTGGTGAATCGAAACCGAGGGAGGGAGCACGCCGCACCCGCCGTTCACCGGGACTGTAGAGCCAGCCCTTACGCGGATTCTTGGCGGCATTGACGTAGTCGTAGTACAAAATACCGTAGCCCGCTTCACTCGCCGGGGTAATTGCAGTATAGGCAAATTTACTCAGCACCTCGTCTGCCGGCACCAGAGCATCTCCATGCTGATAAAAATTGTACTGCAGATTGATAGTACTTGAAGCATCGAGATTCATGGATCCATTAGGGAGAACCATCCTCTCGGCGCATGTGATAATTTTAGATTGCCCTTGATAGGCAGTGAGATGGTTCCAAATAACTTCTGAGCCATTCTGAGGGAGAGGAAAAGGTGTACCGCCATAGACGTTGACAATCCCGTTGCCATCATCGGCCAGTTCTGCTGAAGTGGCATTTTTGGCAATATTTTTTTTGACCCAGTCGGGCAGGTCGTGACCGCGACGACTGGGGTAGATGTTCATTTTGAAGGTTTCGGGGTATTTTTCAAAAAACGTCTTCAGGCCGTGTGTCAATTTATCGGCATACTGCTGGTAATTGGCGGCAGTGATGGTAAACTCCACCTTGTCCGCGGCATAGGGGTCAGGACGATGGCCGCCCGCTTGCCAATCCGCGGGCGGTTTCACCCCGCCGGTCCAGGCCGGAATCGTCCCATCAGTATTTCCCGCCCGTTCTGCTCCCCAGGGAGTCAGATCCTTGCCCAGTCGAGCCGCCTCATCCGCACTGACCTTTGCCATCGCTGAACCGGCACCCAAAGCCAGCATAACAATGCCCGCGATCCAGATACTTTTATTAAACATAGTCTTTCTCCTTATTCAAATTTGAATTCGTTTAAAACTTATAACTGAGGGTGAAATTGGCGGTGGTGCCATTTTCAGAATATTCATCTTCGCTATTGAATTCCTGATTGTAGTTCAGGCCAATTTCCCATTTGGTCGCGTAGACAGCATTTACCCGCAATTGCATGGTCTTTCTGCCTTCCCACCAGTTGCCCCAGAAATGGGAGTAACCATCCACGCCGTGCATCCAGGAAATACCGGGTGTAATATCCAAGCCCGGCATCACGTTGTACCAGGTGCTGTCGATATCAACGCTGTAACCCCAGGCAAACTCGTCCGCTTGCTGGCCGTCTGGACCATAGGCGGGCAACCCAGTGCGATCGCCGGGCAGGTAATCGACTGCGGCAGTCAGGAATATCCAAGTGGTATCGATCCCCAAGGGGGCTTCTCCATACTGCTTCATCAAGTTGATCTGACCATGCCAGGTATCTCTTTCGTCGTAGGCATCGATGCTGGTACCAGCCAAAGCGGTCCCATTGTTAGTCATTTCGAAGGATCCGTCAGCGTCGGGATGGAAGAAAAATTCTGCCTGCTCAGCAGAAGCCTCTGCCAGACCGACATTCACAACCGGAGCATTCGGCTTATAAGCGACTTCCATCGCAACAGCCCAATTAGCAACACTTCCCGACAAACTCACCCCGTACATCTGGATATTTTCAGGATAGATGAAAGTAAATCCGTTATCGTCGTAGTACTGAATTCCATCCGGGTCATTAACTGGGTCCCAAACCGGTACATTATATTGAAAAACCGGCAGTTGGGAATGGAAGTTAACGAAGTAGGCACCAAGCTCGATATCACCAAGGGTGTAGTGTGTGGCAAAACCAAACTGTCCCTGGTCGTCGGCGTCTTTGTCAGAGCGACGGGTAGTGTCCAGCACCGGAACAAGAATCCCTTCATCGGCCGGATCAAAAGTCAGTAGGGAAAGATCCATAGGGTAGATACCATACCGACCGCCAGCGCCAAGAAAATTGTAACCACCATCGAAATATGTTCCAGCCGGTTCAATTTTCGTCTCACTCCAACCAAACTGATAATAGGCATCAAAAGAAAGGTTGTCTCCCAGACCCATCTGCGCCGAAATAGCTGGCGTAGCAATAGTAGCTTCCTTAAGTTCCGAACCGGGCAGAGATAGCTTCGTTAAATCAAGGGCATTGGTGGTATTGATGCCATCAAAATAGTAAGACCCTTCGCCCCAATTGAAGACCTGATTACCCAGGCGAATATCGATTGGTGCATAGCCGAGACCGAGAAAATTTTCGATCTCATAACCGACATAAATATAGAGGTCATAGATATCGTAACCGAGGCCGATATCATCTTCAGCAGCATCATTCCAACCATTGCCGTTACCGGGCAGGCCAATTGCCTCTGCACCCAAGGGATAATCAGCTTGACCAGAACCCTGTTGATCGATTCGGGTATCCCAGTACGCGGTAGCACGACCGAAGAAACCGTAGTTTTTCCATTTTAATTCTAGTTCAGGGGAAATTCTGAATTGGTTGGTATAAACTTCCCCCTGATCAAAGGTCCAGTCCCGGACGTTTGTTGTACTCAGGTCAGTCTGATCAGCGGGTTCGCCCACGCGTACCCCCACCGCATAACCCAGAGTCGTGTCAAGCACACCCGTCACTGCACCACCAGCCAAACTGAACTCGTATGCTACTACCGGCATCGCTAACATGAATATCCCTGCCACAGCCATCACAACGACGACTAATCGACTGAGGGATTTGTTACGCCTTCTCTGTTCCATTTTAATCCTCCTTTAGGTTTAGGTTGCTTCAGCCACAGCTACAACAACCTGCCAATAAACAATCTAGCCTTTCATCACAGTCTTAACCGCATCAATGATCCGCCCTTCGCTGGGGATAAATTCCTCCTCTAATAAGGGAGAGAAAGGAACGGGGCAAAATGGTCCGCCGACGCGAATAATGGGTGCATCCAGGTAGCCGATGGCCTCTTCTGCCACCATGGCTGAAATCTCCGCACCGCTGCCAGCGAACTGAACCTCTTCATGCACAATCACTAGTCTATGGGTTTTTTTAACCGAATCCAGAATGGTATCTTTGTCCAGTGGCAGGAGGGTACGCGGATCTACGACCTCGACACTGATCCCTTCACTTTGCAGTTTCTGTGCAGCAGACAGGGCGCGTCCAACCATTAGTCCGGTTGCCACAATCGTCACATCCGTACCCGCTTGTTTCACGTCCGCCTTGCCGATGGGGACAACGTAGTCTCCTTCTGGTACTTCGCCATCTTCATAATAAAGGCCTTTATGTTCCAGAAAAACCACCGGGTTATCATCTCGAATAGCTGAGAGCAGCAGCCCCTTGGCATCAGCAGCAGTACTGGGAAACGCGACCTTGATACCGGGGATGTGCATGAACATTGCTTCCAGACTTTGTGAATGCTGTGCCGCAGCAGCCATCCCGGCACCACAGCAGGTTCTCATCACCATAGGAACTGTTGCTCTACCGCCGAACATGTAGCGCATTTTGGCTGCCTGATTCAGGATCGGATCCATGGCAACGCCGAGAAAATCGACAAACATCAGTTCTACAACCGGTCTCAATCCGGCTAATGCCGCACCCACGGACGCGCCGACAAATGAGCTTTCCGAGATCGGGGTATCCCGAACGCGGTTTTCACCAAACTGCTCGCGGAGACCGGCTGTCGCCCCAAAGACACCACCGGGATCGGGGGCAACATCAATACCGAGACAAAGTACGTTCGGATCTTTTTCCATTTCAAATTTCAGGGCACCGTTAATCGCCTGAGACATATTCATTTTTGCCACGACATTTACCTCCTGTTTATCCTGTCTGAATTTTTTGGTTGCCTAAGCAACCTATCAAAAGACCAAAATCACCCTTACCTTCTTAATCAGCATAAACATCCGTCATAAGATCTACAGGATCAGGATTTGGACAGGATTTTGCGAATTCAACCGCTTGCTCGAGTTCTTCACTCGCTTTTTGCTTGATTTCACTGATTCCTGCTGCGGTGAGAACCTTTTTTTTCAGTAGTATTTTCTCAAATCTGGGAATTGGGTCCTTACTTTCATGTTGCCATTCTTGTACTTCTTTCGGGTCTCGATACGTCTCGGGATCGCCGAGAAAATGTCCGGCAATTCTGAAGGTTTTGCATTCAATCATGACCGGACCTTTACCACTTCGGACAAGACTGACCGCTTTAGCCGCAGCCTTATGCACGGCGATAATATCGTTGCCATCCACAACTTCAGCTGGAATGCCATATCCAGCAGCCCGATCTGAAACATTTTCTACCCGCATATGATCCTTCTGGTTCATGAACTCCGCATAACAATTATTTTCAACCACAAATATGATCGGCAATGACCAGATAGATGCCAGGTTCATCGACTCATGCACCGTTCCTTGATTGGAGGCACCGTCACCAAAAAAGCAGACACTAACTTGATCTGTGTTTTTATACTGGGCTGCCAGTGCTGCACCGCACGCAAGTGGCGGGCCGCCGCCGACAATGCCGTTGGCGCCAAGAATTCCCAGATCCATATCGGAAATATGCATGGAACCACCCTTGCCTTTGCAATAACCGGTTTTTTTCGCAAACAATTCGGCCATCATCAAATCGATTTTTCCACCTTTGCCAATGAGATGTCCGTGGCCGCGATGGTTGGAAGTGATATAATCGTCATCCCGCAGTGCCTTGCAGACACCGACGGCGGCAGCTTCCTGACCGACACAGAGATGAACGAATCCTGTGATTGTGCCGGATGCCGTCAGTTCTCCGATAGTCTCTTCAAACCTTCTGATTTTCACCATAGTGGTGTACATCTCGATCATTTTTTTATTCGTAATACGCATGTTACTGTCTCCTTGTTTCCTCTTCAAAAGATCAGTTTGAGAACTTAGGTTTATTAATTCAAGTGTGGAACATTTCAGCCGCCCGATAAGAGCTTCTCACCAGAGGGGCCGATGCAACATCGATAAATCCTATGCTTCTTGCGATTTCAGCATAACTGCAAAATTCTTCAGGGTTGACATAGCGGATTATCGGCAAATGGTTTCTGGATGGCGCCAGATATTGTCCAATCGTAAGATACCGGCAACCGGTCAGCCATATATCCAGTAATGTTTGTTTGACTTCCGGATCTGTTTCTCCAAGACCCAGCATAATCCCGCTTTTTACCGGCAATCCCTTATCGGCGGCAAAACTCAATACATCCAGCGATCTCCGGTAGGAGGCCCCCGGTCTAACCTGTGAATACAAGTTCGGAACAGTTTCAATATTATGGTTGAACATATCTGGACAGGCATTATGAACTGTCTCCTGATCCGCGATTGACCCTTTAAAATCGGGTACCAGAACTTCCACTTTTGTTTCTGGGCACAGGTTACGTATCTGCTCTATTATTGCGGCAAACTGTCGGGCACCATTGTCAGAAAGATCGTCTCTGGTCACTGAGGTAATAACCGCATATTTTAAGCCAAGATATTGTACGGCTTGTGCCACCCGCACAGGTTCATCGGGATCTACGGGGTCAGGGGGCGAGGTTCTGTCCACTGCACAAAATCGACAACTCCGCGTGCATTTTTTGCCGAGAATCATAAATGTCGCGGTTTTCTGGCTGAAACACTCGGATAAGTTGGGACAATGGGCACTTTGACACACCGTCGACAGGTTCCATTTGTCCAGCAAATGCTGCATGTCCTGTACGGCGACAGTATCCACGGCAGGTTTAATCAGCCATGCCGGATGTTTCCTAGTCACGGACGACTCCGAAGTATTGAATGTGCTAGTTAACATATTCGGCATACCCGAAAGATTCTGTAAAATGTGCAACGAAACGTTCTTTAACTTCAGCAAGGCTTATTGATGCGCCCAGTTCCTGCCTCATCGAGGTTATTACCTGACCGGGATGGCCACAGGGGACGATATAATCAAATCCGTTCAAATCGGTATTCACATTTAAAGCCAGTCCGTGACAGGTGACCCATTTTTTCACCGCAATCCCCACACTGGCAATCTTGGCATCGTTGACCCAGATCCCGGGCTGGCCAACTTTTATTTCAGGCTTCAAGCCATATTCCAACAATAGCCCACTAGCTGCCTTCAAGAGTTTCGTCACAAAGGCGTGGAGATCCTTCGCCTTAATCTTGACAATAGGATAAGCGACTAATTGGTCAGGTCCGTGAAACGTTGCCTGACCACCACGGTTGATATAAATTGTTTCAATCCCTTTTTGCTGCAGAAATTTTTCTGTCCGGCACAGATCACGGTTACTGCCGCTGCGCCCGATAGTAACCACCGGCGGATGTTCAGTCAGGATCAGGGAATCGGTCAACGTCTCGGCAATGCGCTCCTCAACCAATGCCTGTTGCCGGATCAGTGCTTCTTCGTAAGGAAGCAACTGCCAGTCGATAACATTCAAATGATGCTCAGATATGGATTGCATTTCCACTAACCTCACGCATTACTTCCATAATTCCCTCCGACAGGGTTGGGTGTGCATGAATCATTTTTGCAATATCTTCATGAATCAGTTCGTTGGTCTTTGCCAGTAAAAGTTGATGTATCAGTTCCGTAGCACTGCAACCAACGATGTGACCGCCCAAGATTTCTTCCGTGTCTGGATCATAGAGCACTTTAACCAGCCCTTCCGCCTTGCCGGTGGCGACAGCCTTGCCGATCGCCTGATAAGGGAATGTCACTTTGCCGTAAGGAATATTCTGTCCTTTGGCCTGGGACTCCCGGAGACCGAAGCTTGCGAGCTGCGGTTGACAGTAGATGGCAGAAGGGACAGCATCCTCGTCTATGCGAGCCTCTGAGGGATGTCCGGCAATGTACTCCACGGCATTTTCCGCTTCCTTTGAAGCAACATGTGCCAAGAGTGGCGTGGCAACGACATCACCGATAGCAAACACGCCGGCAACCGAGGTTTGACCATAATCGCCCACAGGGATGAAGCCTTTTTCAGGTTTCAAACCGATTTGCTCAAGACCAAGGTCATCCGTGTTGGGAGTTCGACCGAAAACACAGAGAACCTGCTCAGCTTCGATCTGCTTTTGATCACCACCGGGGAGTTGCAGGTTTACCTGAACCTTTCCGGCAGACTTATGCAGAGACAGAGCTCGGGTTCCCGTCATCACAGAAATTTTCTTTTTCTTGAAGGATCGCGCCAGCACAGCTACCGTCTCTTTATCCTCAGTTGGCAGAATATGCTCCATCATCTCCACAAGATGGACCTTTACCCCGAAGGCATGCATGACAAAGGCAAATTCACAGCCGATGGCACCGCCACCCAGGATGATGAGGCTTTGGGGAAGCTTTTTTTGCGCCAGGATACCGGTCGATGAAAGGATCTGCTTCTCGTCAGTTTCAAAACCCGGAACTTGGAGGGGGCGTGAACCGGTTGCGATCATAATATTTTTTGCATAAATTATGGTTCCGTCTTCCAGAGCGACGCTGTTTTTCGTAACAAACCTAGCTGTGCCCTTGACGACATCGACCTTATTCTTCTTCAGAAGGTATTCCACCCCTTTTACCAGGCGATCGGCGGCACCTCTCGATTTTTTAACCACCGTGCTGAAATCAAACTTATCGGTGTCAACAACAACCCCCATCTCTTCCAATTCAGACCTAGATAGAAAGATTTCGGCCTGATGGATCATATTTTTAGTCGGGATACAGCCCCAGTTGAGACAGACACCACCAGGCTTGTCTTTTTCGACCAGACAAACGTTCAGCCCCAATTGGCGAGCCCGGATGGCTGCGGTATAACCTCCCGGTCCTGCTCCTACGACGATAAGGTCATATATTTTTTCTGACATAAATCTTGCTTCCTATTAGTAACTCTGTTGTCTTCACTATAATGAACCAGATAGCAACGCCATCAACTCATCATCAGATAAGGCTTTTGTAAAAATTTGCCGACCGTTTCCAAAAATAAATGGGCAGGAACACCGTCAACGACACAATGATTGTAAGTCAGGGTCAGAACCGTCATCCACCGCAAGGCTATTTCACCATTGAACTCGGTAGGTTTACGCTTGATCCGCGCAACACCCAGGATGCCGGTTTCGGGTGGACGTAAAATCGGGGTAAACGCATCAACTGCAATAGTGCCGGTATTGGAAACGGAAAAAGTTCCGCAGGAAATTTCTTCAACACCAATGTTCCCCGCCCGCGCGCCAGTTGCCAGCTCTCTTGCTTCTGCAGATATTTGCAACAAACCTTTTTGCTGAACATTTTTTAAAACAGGAACAATCAAGCCTTCGGACAATGCTACCGCAATGCCGAGATTTACTGAGTCGTGCAGCAGTATCTCATCACCAATATGGGTCGAATTCATGATTGGATGTTGAGTCAAGGCTCTGGAAACTGCCATAAGGATAATATCGTTAAAGGAAATCTTTACTGATTCATCATGTTTATATTCATCACGCATCATCTCCCGAAAATTGACCATCTCGGTGACATCCACTTCAACAGATGCGCTAAGTTGCGCCGCAGTTGCAAGGCTTGAGAGCATCGAATCGCCGATACTTTTACGAATTCCAGAATAAGGGATCGACTCTACCCTGGCGGGCTCAACGAATGAAGAAGCTACCTGTGACAGGACATCGCCCTTGGTGATTTTCCCACGGCTACCGCTACCCGTAACGGTGGAAAGATCCACCCCGGATTGCGCTGCAACTTTCTTTGCCACCGATGTAGCCCGCGGTTGCCGGCTGTCCTGCTGATAATTTTTCACATCTGTTTCAGTGACGCGACCCTCACCTCCGCTACCACTCACCAGGCGGAGTTCCACGCCCGACTCTTTCGCCAACCGCCGTGCCGCCGGGGTTGCCACAACAAAAGCACCCACTGACGATGTTTCGTCCTGCGTGGCGGCACGCAATTCCTCGGCTGCTTCAGGTTGTGGGCTTGCGGCGTCTCCGGACGTTTCAACTAACTCCGGGGTTTCACCCTCTGCGGCAATAATCCCGACCACCGCACCTACCAGTTCGGTATTCCCCTCAGGGGCAATAATCTGAAACAGAATCCCATCGGCAACCGCTTCAACCTCATTGGTAATCTTTTCCGTTTCAACCTCGAAAAGGGGTTCACCCTTTGTCACTGACTCTCCGGCCTTTTTCAGCCAGCGGACAATGCGCCCTTCCTTCATTGCCATGCCCCATTGCGGCATGTGAACTTGTACTGCCATTGAAATCATCCTTCATTATTTGGGTATCAAACTTTGGTTAACCTTCTTGCCGTGAAACTTACTTGTTATGCTAAGTACCCAGCTATTCCAGACATCAGCCATCATTTAGGGAAAGCCAAGGGCATTTCACCGCGCAAGATCTTCTCTTGCATATCCCCCGGGAACGGACTCATAAGCTCAATTTCTACCCCATCCGCATCCCGGATCCAGGCCATGGTGAGCCCGTAGGCAACATGCGCTTCCATATTGTCAGTCGCGCCCTTGGCAAGGAGTTCTTTGTAGGCTCCCGGCACATCCTTTGCCATATAACAAATATGGTCGAAAAGCGGTCCGTGCTTATCCAATAAAACCTGCTCGCGTTCCCAAAGATCGGGACCAGCGATAATTTCGAACATCACATTGTGGCGATCACCATCAAAGAAAGGATCGATCAGGAAGATAAACCCGCCGCCACTTTCTTCAAAAGATTCAGCGGCCCTTTTCATCCCAAGTTTTTCAATATAAAAACGTTCGCTACGCTCCAGATTATCGGTAATCAGCGAGACATGATGGAAGGTCAGATCGGTCGGGCTCAACGGCTTAACCACATCAGGAAGGGTGTACTCTTCCTCTGTCGGATAACTGTAAATTTCAATCAAAAGACCATCTGGGTCATAAAACCCGCATTGACGCACGAACAAGATATGTTTCGGTTCCCAGGCAACCTTGACACCCTGGCTTTTGAGCTCCTCAAAAGCGGCATCCGCATCATCCACCTGAAAACTGACATGATTTATACCGAAACCATGTTTA
Source organism: Desulfuromusa sp. (assembly GCA_029933365.1). The sequence continues at coordinate 18,518 of JAOZOH010000035.1, forward strand.
TCGATAAAATTTTGTTCATACGGTAGAAACGGATCGGCGTTGACGAGTTCCATTGTTACGTCGGTTCCCTTGCCAATAAAGGTGAGATCACTCTGCCCTTTATTGAATGCTCTGGTAGTCACCTGACCATCAAGCTGATCTGTATATACGGGGATACTTTTCTCGTTGTCCCGACACAGAAGGCCGACATGTGTTAGTCTATAATCCATTGTGTTTTCTCCCTTTATCATTATTATTTAGCAGCAGCCTCAAGCTCATCGGCCATCTCCTTCAGATCCAGTTCCTCAAGTTTTTTCCGAGTCGGCCAACCGGTTTTCACGTCCCAACCGGCGATATCGTAATAACGATCCTTCAGAGCTTCAAATTTTTCCTTATCGACATAAGCTTTCCAGACGACCAAGCGTTCTTCTCCCCCTGAATCCTGAGGATCATCCCATTCGACATCGTAGAAACTCTCGTGGTAACAATCCATCTCACGAGTTCTATCTTCGAACTTGATATTGACCGCCCGGCGCAAATTCCAAATTCTTTCACCTGTTTTCATCAACTCGGTCACATCCATGTCGCAACCGGTTACAGCTGCATAGGTACGGCTGATAAATTGCTGGTAATCCAGTTCCGGCGGAAAGAAATAGGAATCGGGCAGGGAGGCAAAGTTACAGATAGGTATGGAGTTCCGCAAACTCTGCATAAACTGAGTAAACTGACTTTGGTACTCCATCCCCTCCCATTGGGCTTCAATTTCGCTTCCGGGGGCATGGGCATAGGAAGACAATCCACAGGGCACACCAAAGTATTTCCCCAATGTTTCCGCAGAAATATCGTTAACATTATCTTCCCGATTTAATGAAAGATATTCGTCCGTTGAATTTCCACAATCCCGCACGTCCAGAGCAACGTGGAGTAGCAGAGCAATCCAACCATAATAATGCTGGGGATATCCCCAGGCAGGATATTCAATGTCAATAATTTCCTGTAGCTTCTCACTGTTCTTAACCGTCGGAACGACCTTGTCCATCGCCCGTTTGATACCTTGAGCAAAGACACTCTTTCCACTGGCGATACTTTCAAGCAGCGAATCCAGGAATTCATCTTCTTCAGACTCCCCACCAAGCCATTTAGGAAGACGCAGACCTGAAATTCCTTCCCACTCCTCGGTCGTCATGATCCCATCTTTGATGGTATCGTCCATAAGACGAGTAATGGTCAGCATTTCATAACCGTTAATACCAAGCTTCTGCGATAAAATTGATGCCTTTACATTGGCCTTGGCGCTCTCCTTATTAGGATTACTGTAGCCATACCACCAGTGAGCACAGAATATGCCGCCTTTTCCACCGCTGCCAGCATCGTAAAAACCAACACACTGATAGGGACAGCCATAGGGGCCAGTATTATTGATGTGGTACTTTTCCTCGATAACATCAACCTGCTCACCGCCCCACAAAAACTTCCGACCCCACGGTTTGGCAGCCCCTTCACTCCAGTTCTTTTTCTCCTGAGCCAACTGGACAACGCTTCTCAGCTCTTCGGGGCGGGCAATGTTTACAGAGCCAGTTCCCTTTGCAGATATAACTTTAAGATTCTTTGACCCCATTACAGCGCCAAAGCCACCTTGTCCTGCCGTACTGCTGGTTTCCGTAGCAATAATAGCCAGACTGCTCAAGTTTTCTCCAGCCCGGCCGATAGCCATCACAGAGCAATCGGGATCCTTTTTCATAAGCTGCTGCTGTGATTCAAACATGTCCAGCCCCCACAGTTCGGAGGCGTCTTTGATTTCAACATCATCATCTACAATTTCAAGATAGACAGGAGATTCAGCTTTCCCGGTGACAATAATCATGTCATAACCGGCATACTTCATAGCCGATGGAAATTTCCCGCCGATTCCAGAAAAAGTGAATTGGGGCTCCGGATAATTTTGCAAACCAACACCGCAGATTTCCGCTCGGTTGAAGGGTCCCGGAATACCGGTCATCGGCCCCGCTGCAATCATCAATGGGTTTTCAGGATCCAATGGACCGACTTTGGGACAACCCATGTCCCAGAAGGCTTTGTTGCACAGTCCAACGCCACCGAGGAATTTCTCCGGTTGATATGTGCTGGTGGGAACCTTTTGAATATCTTTGTTGGTCAGATCGACCTTTAGGACGGTGCCACTCCAGCCGTATGAAGTTTTTTGACTCATTTTTGTTTCCCCTTCTTCACGTCAACAAGCTTAAGCGCACCAGTCGGACAATACTCAACACAAACCGGTCCCTCGGGCCGTTCGCGACAAAGGTCACAGGTAAATGCTTTCTTTTTCTCTGCATTAAATTTTATTTCAGATGGCTCAAACGGACAGGCGGGGATGCACATCTTACAACCGATACATTCCGCTTCGTTGATATAGCGAACCCCTGTTTCGGGATCAATCACCTGGGCTGTCCCCTGTAATGGACAGGCAACATAGCAACTGGGTGCCAGACATTGCCGACAAACATTAAACTGATACACGGCATTGAAAGGATCCCGCACAACACGGCAACGGGATGCAGCAGGCCCCCCCTTGCCTTCGCGAAAAAGGGAACACATCAGTTCACAGGATCCACACCCGTTGCAAAGCTCTGCTTCAAAGCTGAGCATTTGGGTCACTTTTTTGAAAATGATTTTATTGCCAACTTGCTTGGCTGCTGTCATTTCCCCTCGCCTCCTTCTTTCTGCTTCCTTAAAGCCATCCCCTTCAAAACTTCATAATAGAAGTGTGTGGCGTATAGACCACCGGTACCATTGACGTCATAATGTGGCCCCATGCAGGCCATATCCATCCCAGCCAATGTCGTCTCGGCAGCGATGGTCTTCAGGGCGTAGTTAACATCACGAAAAGAAATGCCGGTCGGCTGCATGTATTTCTGAGCCGGGAATGAGACCGGATCTATAGAGTCCAGATCAAGGCTGACATAGGTTCGTTGCGTCCCCCGGGTACTGACTTCAATAGCGCGGGAAGTAATTTCAGCGATCCCGCGCTGACAAACTTCTTCGGCGGTAAAAACGGTAATACCAAGGTCTTTTGCTAGTTTCGCCATACCAGGGGTGTTATAGGTGGGGCCATTGATGCCGACGATGCAGATGTTCTCGGAGTCAACATCGGATGTTTTGAGGATATTGTAAATGGCATTTTCCGCATTCGGCTCACACATGTGGTTGTTAGGTCTGGGTTGTTCGCCGCCGTAGCCGACATCGTAATGACTATCAAACCAGATAATCCCGATTTTACCTTCCGTGTGCTCCGAAATAGCATGTACTGCTGGGTAAGGAATGGCATGATCTCCACCCATAACCAACGGCACCGCACCGGACTTGACGATGTCTCCAACCTTTGCCACGGCCCGTTTTACCATTTCATATGGATCCCAGAGTCCTTCCAGATCGACGTTTCCATAATCCATAAATTCGAGATAATCCATCACTCTGAAATCATCACTGACATCGGGGCAGAATAGACCTGAAACCTGCCAATTATATGCCGGGGAACATTTTCTGATATAATCAGGGGCGGCCCAAGCACCGGTCCGAGCATCTACGGGTAGTGGACTGCGTTCGGGCGTTCGCGGAGCACAGGTGGAGAAAGAACCGTCCTCGGCTTGTGCCCACCCTTCCCAAGGGATTCCAACAAATGCGACATCGCAACCGGCTAAATCCTTTGCACGTCGAGCCACAGGTGCTTGCATCATTGAGGGGACATCACTATGAAGACGCAAAGCAACGAAACCGCCCTCTCCATAAGTGTGGAACTCTTCCTCAGATGAGGCATCAGCCCAAATCTTTTCTTTATCTTCGCTCAGCATAAGTTTTCCTTTTTCTTGAGTTTTTTCCAGCATGCAGCCATAATTTAAAGTTTCACCGAAAGACATCACTAATAAGATAGTAGTCTCGCAGGATTCTTAATCGTCATCTGCTCAATCTGTTGTTCCAATACCCCGGCCATCCTCAACTGCGTTAGAACAGCCTTGGTCAAGTGGCAATACCCCCCACCGCCAAATCGCCGTGTCAAAATTTTCAGGTAACGATCGGTGGCCAGAGCAATCTGCCCGGCATAGCCGGCCTTACATAATTCCGCCGTGGCAACCACCAGCATCCATTCCGGCGGGCTATAGAAGCCCATGTCCAGAAGATGATAATCGTGGCCGAAACAGTCATGTCCAACGGTTAGCCCCATATCGAGCAGTTCCTTGTTGAAATCAAGGCTCAACTTTCTGGACTCGGGATCGTGCTGCAGGGTTTTGAGATCCATGGAGGTCAAATGATTCTGCATGTGGCACATCAAAATCCGATCCACACTCATACCAGCATTCAGCAATGTTTTAACCACCTCCTTGACCTGATCAGGCGTCATCCCGATTCCATGGTGAATAGACGCTGAAAGTCCGGTCTCGGCAGAAACACGAGCGATAGCCTTCAACAGCTTCTCTCCCTGCTCGGTGTAGCCCTCTTCGATCGCTGCCTTGAGATGGCCGGCCTTGATATCGGTTCCCTCGATCCCGTTGCGCACCTCGCCAAGCATGTACTGTTCATAATCCTGAACCGACATGGTTTTGAATTTATCTGGCCATGAGTCTTCGGTATAAAGACCCGTGGTGGCAATCACATGGACTCCCGATTTTTCGGAGATGCGACGGATCGCCTGGATGTCGCTACGCAATCCGGGAACACTCATATCCGCCATAGCGGAGCCACCGGAGGCTTTGAAATCGGACATCTCTGCTGTCATGATGTCCTCGTCATGCATGCTCACGGCATCCCATGACAGGATGAAATTATTTCTATGGTAGTAGATGTTTTCCAAAGTAACTTTATCATCAGCCTTGACCGGAAGCTGATCTTCGGGGGGGAGATTTTCCATCCACCTCGACCGATAGATGCTTCCGTCGTAGACGATATGCTCATGCATAGAGGTCAGACCGAGATCAGCTGCAGGTATCGGACCCGACACCGTCATTACTTCTGCCATAATTGAGACTCCTTTTGTAGATAGCCCATATCAACGATTCCTATTCTTAGCCCTCAAAACACTCAGTCAGGCTATCCTTCATCGCGCCAAGCAGTTCCTCAATATCCACATCCGTGTGAGCGGGTGAAATAAAGGCGATATGTGAGTGTTCTGGAACAAAGATTCCCTTCAGTCGCAACCGAAGGTTGAATTCTTCGACAAGCTCCATATCCTCTTTGACCCGATCCCGCGGTTTCGTTACGGATGGCTCGATCATATGGACCTGCCACATGGAACCGACACCGGTCATAGTGGACGGAAACCCCTTCTCTTTGGCAAATTCGTTATAACCGTTGCGCAGGTAGTCACCCTGCGCTGCAAGATCTTTATAGAGCTTGGGATTGTTCTCAATCAGGTAATCCATCATGGCAATGGAATTGGCCAGAGTGATAGGGTTACCGCTGAAAGTGCCGGTAAGAATAATCGGTGGATCCAGAGTGAACACCTTGTCAAAGATCGCCTTCCGACACGCCACGGCTCCAATGGGAGAACCACCACCAAGAGCCTTGCCAAACAGCCCGATATCGGGCGTTACACCGAACAGTTCCTGTCCACCACCCAGAGCCAATCGGAAACCGGTGATAATTTCATCAAAGAGAAGCAGAACACCACACCGTTCAGTCACTTCGCGAAGTTTCTGTAGATATTCTTTATCAAACGGAATTGCCCCCCCTACTCCGAGAACCGTCTCCAACATAACAACAGCAAGGTCATCCGCATTTTCTTCGATCATCTGGAAAGCTTCTTCCCTACCGAAGGGAAGCAAAACCATATTCTCCTTGGCATGGCGTTCCATGCCGGCTTGAACGGGCACAGGAATAGGACGATCTTCTGGCCCCATTTTTTCTTTATTTGGACGAACGCTCCACAGCGAATACTCATTTGAGCCATGGAAAGTCCCTTCAAACTTGGCAACTTTGTTCTTACCGCTATACGCCCTTGCTAGTGCAACCGCCTTGTGAACCGCTTCGTTACCAGTATTGCAAACCATGACCTGCTCGGCACAGGGGACGCATTTTACAAACCGCTCAGCGAAATCAAGTTCAGCCGGCATGGGAATCCCGGAATAGATCGACCCACCACCATTAAGGTGATCTTTCAGGGCTTTCAGATTAGGTGCTGGGTTATGACCAAGCAACAACACACCGTAACCCATGCAAAAATCGAGATATTCATTACCATCGACGTCCCATACTCTGGCGCCCTCTGCCCGATCCATAAAGAAAGGCCATGGGTCAAAGTCGCGAACCGAACTTATGTTGCCATTTGGCAGAAACTCTTCCGCATTAACGTTAAGCTCTCCAGATTTCGGTGTAAGCTGCTCAATTTCTTTTTTTAAACTTTCGATTACATCATGTCTGCTCATAGGGATCCCTATTCAGGAAATGAGGTTATTATTTATTTGTTTGCGTATGCAAACAACTTATATATAGTAAAATTTGACTTATTAATTTTCTTCTCGCTCAGTCCAATCAACAAATAATTAGAATGGCGTTTGACTCATGCATGATCACACCATAGCTGCATACTGCATATGTGTGAAATTCTCTTTTTAAATTCATTCATGCACGCTACGAATAGCATGAGAGAGGGAGGGGGAAAGGCCCTCCAAAGAGAGCCCTCAATAATGAAAGTAACGATCAGGACATTTATTATTTACCACCGCATTTGAAAAAAATGCAGGCCTGTTCAGAGAAATATTGCCCCAACTCTTCAAAATAGTTATCATCATTCGGTCTGATGTTCGCCGAAAAGGAAAAACCTTCAAACAGCGCAAGAAGAAACTCGGCCTGTTTCAGTAAGTCTTCACGACTCGTACAGTTCAACGGGGAGTTGGCAGCAACCTCTAATCTTACCAGCTCAGCAAACAGACCATACTTATAATTGAACTGCAACTTAAAATGATGATCGAATAAACTCGAATAATAAAAGGCATAAAATGGTTTATCTATAACTAATTCCTTATTTTCACCCACCCCGAACAAGCTTCCAATCAAGACTTTAAGTCTTTGAGAGCCTTTCGGGATGTCAAGGAGCACCTCATTGAGGTACTGAATATATCCCTCCATGATTTCGTCAAAAAAGGCAACAACCATAGCTTCCTTTGAATCAAAGTAATGCAGTACCAGATTAGGAGAAACCCCCATACTCTTGGCAATCTTGACTGCTGAGACCTTATGAACCCCTTCCCGATCCAACACTTTTCTGAAATGTGCCAGGATTTGAGGCTTGCGTACATTTTCGATTGATTTTCTGCCCATAGATAATCCCCTTAATGTCCTGCTTATAATCAAGCAAAACGAATCCATTAAATATAAGAGTTCCCTGAAAGAATCAATTCATTTCTGAGTTCAATCACCCAACCCCTTAGTTCAAATCTCTGCTGATCCAGCTCTATAAATTTTGACAGCACTATCCGCCAAACAAAGGTTGGAGCTTGAACGCCCTTAGCAACATACCATTTTAAGCAGGGTTCTGGGCTGCTCCTATTCTCAGATATTGCTCGAAGAGGGCTGAATTATGGGCCAAATGGATGAATTTACAGCTAGTTCATTGATTGCTCAACTGGCTGCTAGTGATGTGGTCTATTCATTTAATCTGTTCACGACATTGAGTGTATAAATACTGGCGGGCCACGAAGAAATTCAGTATCAACCCGAGATTGATTAGATGCCGGCCACAATCCTTGATATTTACTAGTTTTTCCGACATTGCCTCAGTTGACAAACATTTCATGTCGCAGTTTCTGTAACCTTAAATTTTCTTCCCCGTTGTCATCAGGAAATGTCACATCTTCCCAACAATGATAACAGGTGAACAATCGTGTTCGCATTTCAAGTTCATCTCCGTCAAATCCCAAGTCCACAAAAATTTCACGTGAGAAATCAAGGCGCATCCTAATGACCTTCTTCACCGCTTCATGAACCCGCGGATCTGCCTTTGCCCAGGCATTCATTGCTAGATCGTATTTTGTCAGTTTTTCATTCTTGATTGTTGTCATAGCGGCAAGCAGACGCTTATCCGCATCTAATTTTTTTATCTCCAGATCATCAATAAGAATACTGGTATATTCATCTGTCCAATAATCAAGCAGGTGTTGCAGCAGGTCTTGTCTATTCTTGAAGTGCCAGTAAAATCCACTTCTTGAGGTGCCCAGAAGTTTGGCAAGGCTTTCAATTTTAACCGCCTCAAAACCATTTGACTCAAGTACGTCAAGTGCTTTTGCAAGCCATTGATTTTTGCTTATACCTTTATTTTTTACAGCTGCTGATTCCATTTTGTCCACCCTTGACTTTAACTAGACAGGACTGTACAGTTAGTTCATTATATGTTATTCAAATACAAAAAACAACTTTAGCTCACACATATAAGGCTACGGCATAAAGGAGAATATAATGGATATCAAAATCAAGGAACGTTTTATGATCGCATGGGAAAAACACTTTCCTGACTGCGATCTGCCGATTGTCTGTTTCTACACTGATGAGCTGAATAATGTGGAGTTCCCGGATGCGCCAAACCCTAATCCTAAGGGCTACACGTGTATTTTCAGCCAGATCGTTCCAGTTAAAAAAGGACGACCCCTCGCATTCAACAAGGAAAATTTAGGCTGTTTTGGTAGCTTTTTGCCGTTTGGTTTTGACAGCGAACTCAGCGATGATGTGAAAGGTTATGTCTGTAACGTAGAACGTGGGAAAAAAAGCTTTGAGCACCTTGAAAGCATGTATAAACATCGTCCCGCACAAGCGGCTCCGGGAAAATATCTGGTATTCAAACGTTGGGACACTCTGGAAGAGAAGGACAACCCCCAGGTGGTTTTCTTCATCAACAATCAGGATGTTATTACCGGGCTTCACGGACTGGCAAATTTTGACGCCATGACTCCGTACGAAGTGGTTGCACCGTTTGGTACCGGGTGTGATTCAATTGTCGGTTTCCCTATGTACGAATTGAAACAGGAACAGCCCAAAGCGGTTTTGGG
>JAOZOH010000117.1 GCA_029933365.1 Desulfuromusa sp.
GGAGCATGACACCTTCCAACAACCCTGAATCAGAAACCTTGACGCACGAAAATTGAAACCGCCTCATCAGGCTCAATAAAATTTGCAGGCCAGGAAGAATCAAATCACCACGACCCTTTTCCATCCCAATCAGTGCCTCCCTTTCCTGCACTGAAATAAGTTTTAGTTTGGCCTGAAGTTCTTCTAGCCAACCCATTGATATAGAATGATTATTTATTGAATTCGAATTATATTTTTTAAGCTGAAGATGGATTGCTGCCAGAGTTGTAATCGTACCGGCGGTGCCAATAAGCTGATAAATTCTGTCAGCCAGACCGACCTGCTTGAGACTTTCAGTAAATTGTAAAACAGTAGCATCAATTTGCTGCTGTCTCTCCTTGTCTGAGGCATATTCCTCACAGAGGCTCACGACACCCAGCGGGTAACTTTTTTGCAAGCGAATCTGCCCATTGTCAACATAGATCAGCTCAGTACTTCCACCGCCAATATCAATTACGATAACCGACTCTGGAACCGGCTCAATAACTGATAACACTCCCAGAGTTGTCAACTCGGCCTCTTCTTCGCCCTTAATCGCCTCAATCTGCAAATTGGTTGCAGCAGAGACATTGTCGATAAATATTTGTCGATTATTTGCGTTGCGCAGCGCTGCTGTGCCTACCGCCCTGACCTGAGTAATCCCTTGTGCTGAAATGATCTTATGGAAAGAATCCAGAGTTATGAGGGTTCTCTGCATAGCCGCTGTGTCCAGACCGATTTGAGGAGAAAAATCCCCGGCAAGTCGGGTGATTTCACGATAATAGCGAAATGGTAAAATTGTGCCATCACTTTTATCAGCCAACAACATCCTGAGAGTATTGCTACCAATGTCAATTGCCGCGTACATATGAACTATTTTTCTCCAATGAGAGCCTCAGAGACATTATAGGTATGGTCACCAATTTTTTCATAGCTATGTAACATATCTATAAATATAAGTCCGGGCTGTACTGCGCATTCTCCTGTGTTCAAACGGGCGACATGGTTCATTCTTAAGTTTTCCTCCAGTGCATCAATAGCATCTTCATACTCAATCGCTTTTACCCCGATTGTTTTATCCCCCGTTTCCATTGCATCAATCACAAACTGAAGAAATTCCTGAGTTTTATCGGCGATACTGACAACTTCATTATTTCCCATGTACGAAAATGAAATTTTATCTTCAAACTTACGCAGACCAAAGTTCCACAGATTCTCACAGTGATCACCGATGCGCTCGAGGTCATTGACTATATTCATCAAGGAACCAAGTGATTCAGAAGTTTCTGGTGAGATTGATTTTTGTGATAATTTCACCAGAAAATTGGTGATTTCACGCTGCAGGGTATCGACCAGTTTTTCTTTACTCTCCAGAACATGAATTCTTTTCAACTCACCATCTTCTAAAAACTGGCTGGTCTCCTCAAGCATCTCCAAAGCAACCTGTGCCATCCGCTTGGTTTCGCGTCGTGCCTGGCCAATCGCAACCGGCGGTGTATTTAATACCCGATCATCAATAAACCTTACCCGGTGAGTCTCCAGCTTATCTTCACCCCGGACAACCAAGGTTGAAAACTTCGCTAGAAGACCAATAAAAGGGAGAAATATAAGAGTATTAATAATATTAAACAGTGTATGAGTGTTGGCAATGTGCCGAGCTATGTAGGGTTTATCCCCTATTTGTGTAGCAAAACTGCTGGCTTGAGCCTGTGTCTGAATCACAAAATCAGCATTCCCCGGAGTAATCGCCGTGACAAGTTTCATAAATACCGGCATGAGCAGCAACATATAGACAACCCCGATAGTGTTAAACAAAAAATGGGAGAAAGCCGTTCTTTTTGCAGCACGATTAGTCCCGATTGCGGCGATATTGGCGGTAATTGTTGTGCCAATATTTTCACCCAGAATCAAAGCAACGCTCGCTTCAAAAGAGATCAACCCTGAGCTTGCCAGAGCCAGGGTAATACCGATGGTTGCACTGCTGCTCTGCACAATAATGGTTAATAGGGCGCCAATCAGAACTCCGAGCAATTTATAATCACCAACCATGATAAAAAGATGCCGGAAATCATTACTGGCTTTTAAGGGATTAAATCCGTGCTTCATCGTTGTGAGGCCCAAGAATAGCAGCCCAAAACCAAGTATGATTTCGCCTGTATAGATATACTTTTTGTTTTTACTGAAAAGCTTAAGAGCAGCACCAAGACCGATCGCAGGAAGGGCATATTGGGTAATTTTGAACGCGATCAACTGCGCGGTAATTGTCGTACCGATGTTTGCCCCGAGCACGACACCAATTGATTGAACCAGCGACAACAAACCGGCGTTCACGAAACCGACAACCATCACCGTTGTTGCACTGGAAGATTGAATGATCGCTGTCACCGCAATTCCGACCAAAGTGCCAATAAGCCGGTTGTCGGTGAGTGCCGCCAGAATCTTGTGCATTTTATCACCGGCGATTTTCTGTAAACCCTCCGACATAATTTTTATGCCGAACAGAAACATCCCCAGTCCGCCCAGTAATCCAAACAACAATTGTTGATTTAATAATGCAGACATACTTCCTCCAGAGCACTTAAAAGTAGCTACCTAGGAAAAATAATTTTGTGAAAGGTTAAACTTTATTGTTCCATCACGCTAGTAAAAACTATGGCTTTAGTCCAAGTCTTTCAGATGCCATTTATGTTCCCTTCTCCCTGAGGGAGAAGGTGCCCGGTAGGGCGGATGAGGGGGGCTGTCGTTGCAACTGTGATTTCCCTCACCCGACGCTTCGCGCCATCCTCTCCCGGGGGAAGAGGGGAGTTTTTCAGGACTTTCAGTCCTGCATCAAATTTGCACAACAAAAAAGCCGGCAAACAGCAGCCGACTTAATAATAAAACTTTTTAAACTGGTAGATTTATCGAATCAAACTAGCCGTAAGCATGGTTCGGTAAGCATTTTTGGCGCTACGGATTCTAGCGCTGAAAATTCTGACAATATTTAAGGTCAATTGTAAACCAAGACTGGGTTTTTCGCTTACAAGAATGTTGAAATCTTCACGATTTAAACTATAAAGAACTGCATTTTTTGCGATTCTCGCTGTTGCAGAGCGATCTCCGCCGTCAATAACCGCCATTTCACCGAACACATCGCCTGTTCCGAGCGCGATAAGATCTTGTTCGTCAACTTCAGCCAACATTTGCGAGATTTTCACCGCCCCCTGTTTCACCAGATAAAGGGATTCTCCAGGCATGTTTTCGATAAAAACTGTTTTACCTGCAGGCACCTGGCTCAACTTAAAAATAGAGCTGAGGTACTCTATCTCTTTTGTTGCCATCCCTTTAAACAGGGGGCTCTTTATCATATCAGAAAAATCGACCTGGCTCACAAAGTATCCTTTTTCAGTAAATTTACCCTGTCAGGTTGTGTAATTCTTTACATAATTTAAATAATTTTGCGCGGATTGCTTAAGATCCAGAACCTCGCTCTCCGACAAATCACGTTTGTATTTTGCTGGAGATCCGGCATAGAGAGTGCCGGAAGGGATTTGGGTTCCCGGTGTTACCAAGGCACCGGCAGCCACCATGGCATCATCCGCCACATCGGCCCTATCCATAACGACCGCGCCCATACCAATCAGACAACGATTACCGATTTTACAGCCGTGCAGAGTTACGTTATGACCAATCGTGACATCATCCCCAATAATTGTGGGGTTAAGCTTATGGGTGACGTGGATAACGGTCCCATCCTGGATGTTGGTTCTTGCGCCGATGCGGATGTAATTAACATCACCACGAACCACAACCTGAAACCAGACACTTGATTCAGCGCCAATTTCTACGTCGCCGATAATTTCTGCCGACTCAACACAAAAAACGCTATCTGCCAGTTTGGGGGTTATTCCCTGGTAAACATGTAGCATTCAATCAACCTGTGGGTAAAAAAAGACCCATCCACACAATATGGACGGGTCTTTATAGAAAAATAATAAGCCAATCCGTTAAAATCAGCTATCTACACGTTCCCGCAACTCTTTGCCAACTTTAAAAAATGGCAATTTTTTCTCACCAACTTGAATAATTTCACCGGTTTTGGGGTTGCGACCCATATAGGCTTTATAGTCCTTCACCATAAAACTACCAAAGCCACGAATTTCGATCCGATCATTATCAATCAAGGCCTGTGACATCGCATCAAAAATCAGATTTACAATCTGTTCAGCTTTTTTATAGGTCAGGTTGTTTTTGATTGACAGCGTCTCAACGAGCTCAGACTTATTCATATGACTCCCCTTAAGGGTTAATCGAGATTACTCTTACGCATCGTCAGTTGACAAAGACTATACAATATCCTCGTGACATGTCAAGAAGAGTTACATAAATTTCAAGCAGTTGGAGGTTTAAATTATGGTAAATGGCGATAATGTCCAAATAACTTTAGCATCATCGTCACCGATATTTTCCCAGCGGTGCGGAAGATGAGATTTAAAGCAGAGGCTGTCTCCCGCCTCAAGAATATAAACATCATCGACGATGGTCATTTGTAAACGACCCTCCATCAGGTAGATCAGTTCATCACCGGGATGATACATATTATTTGTGCCGCTTTTACCACCCTTTTCCACTGTACAATAAAACGACATAAACTGAGGGTCACGCAAACCGGAAGTGAAAGACTCGGTATGCATATTGTGCTCATCGTCATAGACAGTTTTGTCACGCCCACCTGGACGAGTGTGAACGATCTCATGCGAAGAGGAAACGTCTTCAACAAAATAGTTAATACTTTTGTCAAATACGGTCGCCAGACGCATCAAAATCTCAACTGAGGGAATTGTCAACCCGCGCTCTATTCTGGAAATCATATTGGAAGAGACTTTTGATTTTTCTGCCAGTATCTGGATCGTGAGGTCTTGTTTGAGGCGAATTTCTTTCAGCTTTTTACCAACAATTTTTTTAACTTGCATGCTTAAATACTCCCTCTATGTCAAAATATCTTTAAACGTTCGGAGGTGGAGAGACAGCCCAGAGAACTTTAGTCTGTTGGTCAGAAGCATTCTTCCAACTATGGGGTAGCGTGGCTTTGAAGCTGAGAGAATCACCTTTTTCCAGATGGAAGCCCTCCCCTTCAATATTAAAATCCAAGCTTCCCTCAAGGACCATGGCAAATTCTTCACCAGTATGAACCATCCCCCCTTCGCCACTGTCGCAGCGTGGTTCAAGGGTATCTACAAATACTGAAAAACCAGGATCACGTAACCTTTGAGTTAAACTGTTAATCTGGTGTTTGTCTTCAAAAAAGAAGATGGGTTCGCCCTCCCCAGAAGGGGTAAAAACAACCGTATTCCCTTTTTCCGCTTCTTCAACAAAATAGCTGAGGCTCAAACCTAAAGCATCGGCTATTTTCATCAGGATTTCGACTGAAGGGATGGTTAACCCTCGTTCAATTCTCGAAATCATGTTTGAGGAAACGTGTGACATCTCGGCGAGGACTTGAATCGTTTTATCCCGTTTCAGACGTGATGATTTCAGCTTTCTGCCAATTAATTTTTTTACCATTTCATAACACCCCATAGTAATTTTAAAATCATGTTTTACCACTCATATTTAGAGCTGTCAATACTATATGGGATAGGTAAGGCATGAAATGGTAGCTCATATGAGGTAATCCTGAACCAATTTGCTTTACACGTTGACTAAAAAAATCACACCGGTTCGGTCATTCTACCGCTGAAGATTAGTATCCAGAGTTTCGCGAATATGAGTTAATAACTCCCCAGGTTGGATGGGTTTGTTCAACAATAGAACCTCTTCTTTTACAAGACCCTGTTCAAGAAGCGAATCAAAAGTATAGCCACTTAGAAAAATAACTGGGATGTCCGACTTTTTCCTGATTTCCTGATAAAATTCAGGCCCCTTCATCCCCGGCATAACAACATCTGAAAGGATAAGAGCTAAATTTTTATTTTGCTGTTTCAAGACTTTTAATGCCGATTCAGCACAATCACTGGGGATCACCTGATAACCAACAGAGGTTAAAATATTCGTTGTAGCATCCCTGACCAGAGGATCATCCTCAACCAGCAGAATTGTTTCATCTCCACCTGGGAGTCGTCCCTTCGCAGCAGTAACGGGAACAGGTAACTGCTGCTTTGTCATTGGGAGATAGATTTTAAAACATGACCCTTCTCCAGGATTGCTATCAACCGAAATATAACCTTTATGTTGCTTTACAATTCCCCAGACCATTGCCAGACCCAGTCCTGTCCCCTTGCCCGTATCTTTTGTGGTAAAAAAGGGGTCGAAGATTTTTTGCTGAATCTCTTTAGGGATACCGGTACCACTATCTTCGACAGTGATTAACGCATATTGGCCGGGACTACCGTAACCAAAAGTCTGACAAAAGTTCTGATCAATTTCTGTTGGCTCTGTTTTTATGGATAACGTACCGCCTTCACGCATGGCATCACGAGCATTGGTCGCCAGGTTGACCAGAACTTGTTCAAGGCGAGCCGAATCAGCCAGAACGACCAGCTGCTGTTTTGACAGGGTCAGGACAGGTTCAATACGTTCACCAATAACCTGCCAGAAGATATCCTGCACATCCAATATCAATTGATTCAAATCGACTGGAGTTGATGGCTCTGATTTTTTGCGACTGTACGCCAGCAGACCATTGGTCAATTGCGATCCACGCTCTGCTGCCTCACCAATCTTTTGAATTTTAGATAATAACTTTGGCGTGTCGGTCAGTTGTGATTGCAGCAGCCCGACATAGCCGGAAATAACCGTTAATATATTATTAAAGTCATGGGCGATTCCGCCAGTCAAGGTGCCAATCGCCTCCATCCGCTGCGAGTGCAACAGTTGTTTTTCCAGGGTTTTCCGCCGTGAAATATCAATAAATGTGATGACTCCACCAACCAATTGATTATCCCGGCTGGTCGGATGACCCCAGTATTCAACGGGGACCTGATGACCATCACGGTGGGTGAACAAATCATCTTCGCTACTGACTTTCCTGCCATTGGAGAGTTCAGAAATAAATGGACATTTCACCCGCCCTGAAACTGTTTCAATGCGACTTTCAGGACGAATCAGCTGACAGAAATCTTTACCTATCAGATCATATTCATTTGCATATCCTAGAATTTTTACCGCTGACGGGTTACAGAATACCGCCTCTCCCTGCATATTGATGCCGACAATTGCTTCAGCTGTGGAATTGAAGACGGTTCTCAGTTTCTCTTCACTGCGAGATAAGGCGCGCTCATAATGCATCCGTTCGCATTCTGCGGCCGCTCGGGAAGCAATCACTGACAATAGCTCTTCAACATGCGGTACTAGTGGCAGAGATTGTCTGGAATAGGCACAGACACAGCCCATCACTTGTCGATCATGACCAAGCATCGGGCTACCGATGAAACTGGATATTTTATCCGCTGCAAGAAACTGGTTAGCGGAAAACAAAGTCGATGCATCGTCAGGGTGAATAGAAAAGTGCCCTTTTAATGGTTGCTGAAAGGGCGACACTGCAACCGGGAGCCGTGAGGGTGACTGATACTGACCATCAAGAAAACTAGCCCTTATTTCCAAGGTATCGCCATGCCTGACACCAATACAAGCACCATCAACATGCAGCCAGTTACACAGATTTTTAACAATTTCATCCAAACACTCTTGTCCGGTTAACCCAACGGTACTGCGAACCAGGGTCTGAATGGATGCTTCATATTTCTCCCGCAAGGTAATATCGCGAGCCACTGAAAAAAAGACGGTTTTACCATCCAACTCAAAAAGTTGGCTCCCTATCTCAACCGGAACCCAGTGATCACCATGGCCCAACAACTCAGTCTTAAAAAGGGTCTTACCGTTAACCCTGATATCCTCAAGAATTGTCGAAAAAGTGATTTTATCTTCCAGAGCGACGCGATTAATTTGATGGGGAGATAAACTCAGTAGTTGCTCACGGGTCAATTGAAGCATGTCACAAGCGACATCATTGACCTCAATATAGTTTCCCGGGATTCCATCAGGTGAACATTCAGAAATAAAAACAGCATCTGCGATGCCATTGAAAAGGCGCAAAAAGTACTCATTATCCTGTTGCTCAACTGCTTTGGTCATGTTGTCCCCACCTGAGTTTTATTTGTATCTCATGCAAATTTATTTATTAACAGCTCATTATAGCATTTATTCTCAAAATCACTAACTGCTTCAACATGCAAATGGGTAAAAAATTCCTTTGCAAAGTCGGACGACTATGCTAGTTTTCTGCGGTTCTAAATAATTTTTATAGGAGAAAATTGCATGACCACTCTTTTAATCGGAATTCATATTACAGTATCAATCGCCCTGATTGTTATTGTCCTGCTACAAATGGGCAAGGGAGCTCAGGCGGGTGCATCTTTTGGCGCAGGTGGCAGTCAAGCCATGTTTGGTTCTACCGGTGGGAACTTCATGAGTAAAGTCACTGTTGGTGCGGCGGTTATCTTCATGTTAACCAGCCTGACTCTGGCTTATTTTTACACCTCACCAAGTTCACAAACAATGATGCCAAGTTCGGTGGAGGTGCCAGCAGCCCCAGCAACAGCACCGACACCAGTACAAAAATAGTTTTATTATTGACAGTTGAGAAGATGATTAAGTATAAATACAACCCATTTGCCGAAGTGGTGGAATTGGTAGACGCGCCAGCTTGAGGGGCTGGTGAGCAAATTGCTCGTGCGAGTTCGAGTCTCGCCTTCGGCACCAGTAGAACATTCAGTATC
>JAOZOH010000291.1 GCA_029933365.1 Desulfuromusa sp.
GCTACAAAAATACCAAGAAAAAGTTTTAACGGAGAGGCGCAGAGTTGGAGAGGTCGCAGAGAAAGACAGAATCATCGCTTTTGGTATAATCCTAAAAACGATTTAGATTTTCTCTCTGTCTCAGCGTCTCTCCGTTAAAAGAGCTCTTGACCTTCTTGGTGGCAATCATTTTAAAATATCGCTCCATAAATTAATCCACTGATAGTGGCCATCATCATCACCAGCAGGACAAAGACGACGGTCTTTTTAGTGCCCATCACACTACGAATCACCAACATGTTGGGCAAACTGAGTGCCGGACCTGCCAGCAGTAGTGCCAAGGCAGGACCTTTGCCCATGCCGGCTCCCATCAACCCTTGGAGAATCGGCACTTCAGTCAAAGTAGCAAAGTACATAAAAGCGCCAAAGACCGAAGCAAACAGGTTGGCAAACAGCGAATTCCCGCCAACCAGCGAGGCAACCCAAGCGGAAGGAATCAGCCCCTCGTGACCGGGGCGACCGAGCAGTATGCCCGCGATCAGAACACCGATCAGCAGCAGCGGCAGGATCTTTTTGGCAAAGTCCCAACTTTCGTTAAACCACTCTCCCATTTCACCGTCACGGGTCGTTTTTAAGTTGCTAAGGACCGATAGACCAATAATGCCAAAGGTGAAGGCGAGTGCCGGGTGCTGCGGTTGAATAATGGCCATCAGCAGTGCTGGACTGGCTGCCAGAAGAATACGGATAAATCCCAGCTTGAACCAGGTCGCAAGCATCACTGCCAGAGCAATCGAAAAGCCACTGGTGATCCACCATTTTGAAATATAGATGGTGTGCCAGAGTCCGTTGGGATCATTAGTTTTTCCCCAGTTGGCAAACATCAGAATCCCGACCATACTGGCAAAGTATGCTGCCGTTTGCCAGAGGGGGCGCCCTGTCTCTTCACTTCCCAACATCGGGGCAATCGCCGCTTTTTCGGCTTCTTCATGACGGAAGAAGAAGTGCATGGCCAAGCCGATAATGACAGCGAAGACGATGGCACCAACAGCGCGGGCAATTCCCATTTCTGGGCCGAGGATGCGGGCAGTGAGAACGATGGCAAGAATATTTATCGCCGGACCAGAGTAGAGAAAGGCGCAAGCGGGGCCGAGTCCAGCGCCCATCCGATAGATTCCGGCAAACAAGGGGAGGATGGTACAGGAGCAGACCGCAAGGATGGTTCCTGAGACCGAAGCAACCCCGTAAGCGAGAAACTTGTTCGCCTTGGGGCCGAGGTACTTCATTACCGCGGCCTGACTGACGAAGACCGCGACTGCTCCGGCGATGAAGAAAGCGGGGATCAAGCAGAGTAGCACATGCTCGCGGGCATACCATTTAACCAGATGCAGCGATTCCATAATCGCCCCCTGCACCCGTGGCATATCAACCGGTAGAAAGAAACAGCTGATAAAAACAATGATAATCCAGAATAGTGGTTTCCATTCATTTTTCCAATTCATAGTATTTACCTTATTGGCAAAATAGCCAAATAGATGTTCAAAAAAATAGATTAGTGGTTAACCCCTGACAATTTTAAGCCGTGAAGATTGATCTTGAAGCTGAGCCTCAAGGACCGATTCCACACAGCCAAAAAAATTGAGGATGCAGGGAACGCGCAGCTGGTAAAAGACCTGGTTGCCCCGCTTGTCGTCAATGACCAGACCTGCTTGTTTCAGCACTGAGAGATGTTTAGAAATGGTTGACACGTCAGCACCGATCATCTCGGTTAATTCGCAGACGCAGCGCTCACCTTTGTCCAGCTCTTCAATGATAAACAGGCGACTTGGATGAGCCATTGCTTTAAGGACCGTCGCCCTGGCTTCCAAGTGTTTTTTGTAATCTTTATTCATGTCTCTCCCCATATCTATTTGGCAATATAGCCAAATAGATATGGGCGGTCAAGTAGATTTCTACTCAATGGAAAAATTCTTTAGTACTTGAGATATGAGATCAAGGTGGAGGCATTTACACATTGTCAAATCAAATGGCAAAATATCACCGGATTCAGACCAGGAATCAGCCTGACAGATCACTCGATTGATGATTATATTGATGTGCTAGAATAAAAGTGCATCTATTTGTATCTACTTTTAAAAACAAAAAGAGGCTACGGCAAATGACGTAACCTCTTGAATTTGCTGGTGCCCAGAGACAGAATCGAACTGCCGACACGAGGATTTTCAGTCCTCTGCTCTACCGACTGAGCTATCTGGGCAAAACGA
>JAOZOH010000292.1 GCA_029933365.1 Desulfuromusa sp.
ATTTCTAAAAAATCAGGGTAGAATCGAAATTACAGAAAAGAAGTTACACTACCAACGAGATAGCAGGAAATGACAAAGAATACCGCAAAACTCCAGAAACTCATGACCGACTTTGCTGATCGGACTGGTCTGACAGTAAGTGACTATGCACCGAAACGCTATTTATGGACCGATGCCTTTGCCGTTTGTAATTTTTTGGAACTTTTTCAGCAAACAGGTGAAAAAAAATACAGACAAAATGCTCTTGCCATCATCGATCAAGTACACAGCGTCTTGGGAAAACACCGTGACGATGATTCCCGTAGCGGATGGATCAGTGGTCTTGATGAAGAAGAAGGGAATAAACATCCCGCTATCGGCGGATTAAGAATAGGTAAAAAGCTGAACGAACGAAGCCCTGGCGAAACTCATAACGAACGTTTGGAGTGGGATCAGGACGGGCAATACTTTCACTACCTGACAAAATGGATGCATGCCCTCAATCAGGTCGGACAGATAACCGGCAAGATACATTATAACCACTGGGCTCTGGAACTTGCCAAAACCGCTCAGGCACGATTTACCTATGCCGCACCATCTTCCCGGAAAAAACGGATGTATTGGAAAATGAGCATAGATCTCTCCCGCCCCCTGGTTTTTTCAATGGGACAGCATGATGCTCTCGATGCCCTCATCACCTATCTGCAACTTACAGTAACCACTGCCGACAATCCGGAAAAGCCGCCTGAGCTTAATCTTGACAAGGAGATTACAGAAGCTATGACAATGTGCGAGGGCACAAACTGGGCTACCGATGATCCCTTGGGAATCGGTGGCCTTCTTACCAATGTATGCAAATTAACCCAGTTGATAACCCTCAGCAATCTTCCTCCAGCGAACCTGCTCTCTGATCTCCTGCGCAATAGTAAAAGTAGTTTGGATGTCTTTAGTTTGACTGAGACGTTAAATTATCCGGCTGAATATCGTCTCCCATTTCGTGAATTGGGACTCGCTATTGGCTTACAGGCGATTGAAAAAATGGAGCTAATGATGAAAGAACATACAGAACATTTTTCACAACAGCCCGCGTTGACTTCACAACTTGCAGGATTTTCGCAGCATCTCCCGTTAAAGAAAAAAATTGAACTGTTCTGGCTGGCGCCGGAAAACCAGAAAAGTAATACATGGACAGACCATATCGACATCAACAGCGTTATGTTGGCCACATGTTTGGGCCCTGATAGTTACCTGCTGCTAGATTAAATTCCCTGTCGTGTTCGGAAATTTTTTATAATCGCAAAAAAATGCACTCTCCGCTTTTTATTGAGGAGTTAATCATTCTATGACGATTAAAATCATAGGAACAGAATCCTTAGGAGTGCGCGGCATGTGTTGTCTTGTAACAGTCGGGGAACGTGAAATCCTTATTGATCCCGGGATAGCTTTGGGCTATAGCCGGCATGGCTTACTTCCTCATCCATATCAAATATATATAGGCGGAAAAATCAGGCAGCATATTCTTACAGCAATGAAAACCGCCACCGATGTTGTTTTCAGTCACTTTCATGGCGATCATGTGCCCCTGCTCCGGGCAAATCCATACCAACTTTCATTTGCGCAACTTCCGGATCGTTTCCGAACGTTACGTATCTGGGCTCACTCCAGAGAAGGACTTTCCTCCAGGATGCAGCATCGTGTGGATGATCTCACGGAACTGCTGGCAACAAACATGAAAACCGCGCCAGGATGCTCGGAATCACTTCTGAGCTTTTCCGATCCAGTGCCGCATGGGCAAGCAGAAAGCAAATTCGGTACCGTTATGATGACGCGAATCAGCTTGGGAGAACAAATATTTGTTCATGCCTCTGATATTCAGCTGCTGAACAATACTACAATTGAGACCATTCTTAACTGGGAGCCGGATATTGTTTTTGCCTCCGGCCCACCGCTCTATCTGCAAAATCTGACTGAATTACAACGGCAAAGAGCCAGTGAGAACGGTCTCCAGTTGGCTAAAAATGTAAATACGCTCATACTGGACCATCACCTGTTACGTTCTAAAGAAGGTCTCAACTGGCTGGAGAACATGAGTCAGATTGTAGGGAAAAAAATATACTGTGCTGCTGACTTCATGGATAAGCCGCGCCTCCTGCTTGAGGCCAGACGGATGGAACTTTATAAAAAAATGCCGATCCCGGATAATTGGCATAAGAGCTACGAATCAGGAGAATTCAACAGATGGACATTTTCCG
>JAOZOH010000118.1 GCA_029933365.1 Desulfuromusa sp.
TGCTGGTTGATTCAGACCTACGCTTCAGACTCATCTTCGGATTGGAATAGACTTAATCCCCCGCTGATGCAAACGGACAACACAGGAGTCCCATGAATCTCGACATTGAAATTGACGACAGGGAAATCCGCCGAGAACGGGAAAAAGCGCGGCTATTACGTAAGCAGAACTGGTGGAAAAACCGGATTGCCAAAGGGGTTTGTCACTATTGTGGCAAGTCGGTTCCCCCTAAGGATCTGACTCTTGATCACGTTGTTCCACTGGCTCGGGGAGGACACTCAACAAAAGGGAATTGTGTTCCTGCCTGCAAGGATTGCAACAATCAAAAGAAAAATCTACTGCCACTGGAGTGGGAAGAATACCTGCAGCATTTACAAAAACAGTAATTCCCTATTGATCAGACAGACCAACACCGGCGATCACTTCACCACAATAGGGACAAAAACCTCCCTCATCCACCCGGGTACTAACCCCAAAATGATTGCGGTGAATAAACCATTGGCCACAAGCTGGACAGTTAGTATCCGCGTCCATGCCAAGATTGCCCGGATAAACATACTTAAGGCCAGCTTCACGCCCAACTTCTGCTGCCCTGTGTAAAGTTTCCGGTGGGATCGGTGGTGTTTGATCCATTTTGTACTGTGGAAAAAAACAACAGACGTGCCAAACGAACCTGGTTGTCATCTAATTTCTAATAGAGCAATGCTTCTTTCGTCAAAGACCTCTATTTTGATTATCAGTCTTCCGCCGTACTTTATCATTCCCCTCTCCCTTAGGGAGGAGGATTAAATTGAAAATTCATTCAATGCGCTCCGAAAGATAGCTGATCAAATCATTCATACTGACCAGTTTCTCATAATCACTCTCCGGAATTTCAACTCCAAGTTTGTCATCAAGACCGATCAGAAAGTTCAGAAAGTCGAATGAATCGATATCCAGTTCTTCACGAATATTTTCTGTCGGGGAAAATTCCTCAAAATCGGCCTCTGGAGCAATCTGTGTCAGACCGTTGATAATAGTTGCTCTGATCTCCGCTTCGGTCATAAGTTTTCAGGCTCCTGTAAATAACGGTTGAGCGCATCCAGAAATTGCCCACCCTGATGACCGTCACCGGCACGATGATCAGCCGCCAGAGTCGCAGTTAACACGGGACGGACACTCAATCCGCCCTGTTCGGCCCAAGGTTTTTCATCAATTCTGCCGAGACCGACCAGCGCCACCTGAGGCGGATAGATAACCCCATAAACCGTCTCCACTCCAAGATCACCAAGACCGGTCACTGTAATCCCTGCATCGGTCATTTCTGAACCACGCAGTTTTCCTGAGCGTGCCCGAGTGATCAGATCACTCACGGCTGCCATCAATTGATCAAGATTCAACTGATCAACATTATGCAGTGCTGGAGTGATCAGACCACCACCACGCAAAGTAATGGCAAAACCGATATGAACCGCTTGTTTCAACTGTAACTCTCCATCAACCCAATGGGCATTCAGCTCCGGGACTTTTCCCAATGCCAGAGCAACAGCTTTCAGCGGCAATACGACCGGAAGCAATCGTTCACGGATCGAACGTTGCCGGTTCTCTTTTTCCAGCCAGCCGAGGGCATGACTCATATCGATATCGGTCGCCAGATAGTAATGGGGAATTTCCCGGTTGGAGAGACTCATTGCTGCAGCAATTGCCTGACGCATTCCAGCTTTGAAATCAGTTGATTTCTTCGGCGCTGCGGCTACTGGAGTCGCCATTTCTTTGACTGTTCCGCCAATGATATGTTCGATATCAGCCAAACAAATAGCCCCTTGTGAGCCGGTTCCCTTTATTCTACCGAGATCGATATCATTCTCAGCCGCCAGTCTGCGAGCTGCAGGGGATGCCAACACCCGTTCATCAGTCCCGACCGAAGAAGAAACAGCTGCGACACCTTCCTCGGCAATCGTTGCCAAGACAGTGCCGACCGCAATCTCTTCCGGACCAGGTTGAACCAGGAGCTGATCCACCACACCATCGCTGTATACTTCAACTTCAAACACCCCTTTTGCCGTTTCCACCTCGGCAATACTGTCACCATGCTTGACTCGATCCCCCACACCAACCAGCCAGTCAACCAGAATCCCGGTGGTCATATCAGCCCCTAAACTCGGCATGATGAAATCAGCCATGTACCATTCTCCTTGCAGTTTCGACAATTGTTGCCACCTGTGGCAGAGCAGCCTCCTCCATATGTTTAGCGTAAGGCATCGGCACTTCGGCGCTGCAAATTCGTTCAACAGGAGCATCAAGCTGATAGAAAGCCTGTTCCATAATCCTTGCGCTAATTTCCGCTGAGAGGCTGCCACTGCGCCACCCCTCATCAACAATCAGCGCCCGATGGGTTTTTGCTACCGACGTGAGAAAACTCTTTTCATCGAGGGGGCGCAAAGTTCGCAGGTCAATGACATCAGCTTCGATCCCCTCCTCTGCCAGAATTGCCGCAGCATCAAGACACTTATACAAACAGCTACCGTAGCTGATCAGGCTGATATCCTTCCCCTCACGGTGTAATTTCGCTTTTTCTATTTCCACGGCACCAGCATCAACAGCCAGTTCTCCTTCCATCGGATAGAACACTGCAGGTTCAAAAATCAGCACCGGATCGGGATCGAGCAGGGCACCCCAAAGCATCCCCCGTGCATCTTCAAGAGTTGCCGGGCAGAGAACCTTGATTCCAGGGATGTGGGCGTACCAACCTTCCAGACTGTGGGAGTGTTGAGCCGCCAACTGTTTACCACCACCGGTCGCCATACGGATCACCAGCGGCACATTAAACTGCCCCCCCGACATGTGCAGATAAGTGGCTGCGTTATTCATAATCTGATCGAGAGCCAACAAACTGAAATTGACCGTCATGATTTCCACTATTGGCCGCATACCGCCAAGAGCAGCACCAATGCCCGCACCGGTAAAGGTTGATTCTGAGAGGGGGGTATCGCGAATCCGCTCTGGACCAAACTCTTCGAGCAACCCCTTGCTCGCTGCAAAGCAACCCCCATAGCGACCGACATCTTCCCCCATCAGAAAAACTCGTTCATCTTTCTGCAATGCCTCACGCAGCCCTTCTCGCACTGCATCCCGATAGGTCATTTTGTGCAGTTCCTGCTGTCCCATCAGTTCACCCCCAAATCAGAGTAGACAAACCGAGTGAGCTCTTCAACTGCTTCCCACTCGCTCTGTTCCGCAAAGTCAACGGCTTCAGCAATTTCTGTTGCAATTTCTTCCTCCAGTTTTTCAAGTATCGAGTCATCAAGCCATCCGTGCTCCTTAAGACGGCTGATGAGAGATAAAATTGGGCAGCGTTGCTTCCATCCTTCAACTTCCTGCTTGGAACGGTAGAGCTCCGGATCAAACATCGAGTGCGGTCGGAACCTATAAGTTCGGCATTCCAGGAAAAAAGGTCCACCGGTGTCTCTGACAACATCGCTGGCCTTCTGAGCCGTCTCTGCCATAGCAATAACATCCATCCCGTCAACTGTTGCCGTTGGCACACCATAGGCAGCCGCTTTGCTTGACAGATCGATGACTGATTCGGAAAGTTGCAACGCCGTCCCCATAGCATAAAGATTGTTTTCACAGACAAACAGAACCGGTAATTGCCAGAGAGCGGACAGATTCATCGCCTCATGAAATTCCCCTTCGGCCATTGCTCCTTCACCAAAACAGCAACAGGTGACTCGGTTTTTGTGCTGCAATCGATCAGCCAGAGCCAGACCTACAGCAATCGGCAAACCACCTCCAACGATGGCATTGCCACCGTAGAGGCGTCGCTCGGCATCGAACAGATGCATGGAACCACCGCGTCCCCGGCAGCAACCGTCAACCTTGCCATACATTTCGGCCATGCTAGCTCCCATGCTCATCCCCCGGACCATGGCGTGCCCGTGTTCACGATAGGTGGCAACCACAGCATCGTCGGCCTTGAGAGCTTCAGCCATACCGACCGCCACCGCCTCTTCGCCGATATAAAGATGGAGAAATCCACGGATTTTCATGGCACTGTAAAGTTCAGCAGCTTTTTCCTCAAAACGCCGGATGCGCAACATCTGGTTTAAGAAATGGAGGCTCTGTTCGCGATCAACCAACGGCTGATCTGTCTTGATATCTGTATTCGTCATCAGCTTTTCTCCTGATTTCAGATGTCACTTTCGAACAAATCCCCTCTCACTCCCCTTTGTCAAAGGGGAGTGCTCTATCTTCCCCCTTTAGCAAAGGGGGATTGAGGGGGATTTTCTTGTCATCATTCTTCCAACGTAGAGGTATCCCCTTCGGGCAATCCCAACTCCCGGGCTTTGAGCAAGCGCCGCATAATTTTACCGCTGCGGGTTTTAGGCAGATTATCGGTAAATTCGATCTCCTTGGGGGCGACGGCCGACCCCAGTTTCTTCCGGGCGAACCCAAGCAGTTCCAGTCTTAGCTCATCACTCGGTTCAAATCCAGATTTCAGAGCAACGAATGCTTTCACCAGTTCACCGATCATCGGTTCAGGCTTACCGATCACCCCAACTTCGGCAACTGCGGGATGCTCCATCAGGGCACTTTCAACTTCAAACGGACCCACCATATGCCCGGAAGTCTTGATGATGTCATCGGCTCGTCCGATAAACCAGAAATAGCCATCAACATCCCGCTGAGCCAAATCTCCAGTGATATACCAATCATCAACAAAACAGTTCTGATAGCGCTCCTCATCATGCAGATAGCCGCGAAACATCGATGGCCAACCGACCCGAAGTGCCAGATCACCTTCGCAATCAGTCTGTTCTTCCAGTTCGACCTTCCCTCTCCCCAGCCGATGGACAATCGCCGCTTCGATCCCTGGGAGTGGCCGCCCCATGGAACCGGGTCGAATCTCCATAGATGCATAGTTAGCAATCATGATGCCGCCAGTTTCGGTCTGCCACCAGTTATCATGGATTGGGAGTCCAAGAGCCTCCTCACCCCAGACAACTGCTTCAGGATTGAGTGGCTCACCAACGCTATGAACCAGCCGCAATTGGCTCAAATCATATTTTTCGCGTGGTTTCAGCCCACTGCGCATCAACATACGAATCGCCGTCGGAGCGGTATACCAGACGTTGATCTGTTGCTCTTCCAAAGTCCGACACCAGCGTTCCGCTTCAAAATCGGCCTCATCGACCAGATTGGTCACTCCATGGGTCAAAGGAGCAATAATCCCATAGGAGGTTCCAGTCACCCAGCCGCAGTCAGCCGTACACCAGAAGTTATCTCCGGGGTGCAGATCAAGAACATATTTTCCAGTCATGTAATGTGTCAGTACAGCATTGTGAACATGGACCGCCCCTTTCGGCTTGCCGGTGGTGCCACTGGTAAAATGGAGCAGTGCCATATCTTCAGGATCAGTTGGCGGGATGATAAAATCAGGGGCAGCCGCATTGAGAAGCCGGGGGAGAGAAAGGACAGTTGCATCCTGATCCTCATCAATATCAGCCAGCAGAACATATTGGAGGTTAGGCAACAAGGGATGGAGCGCTGCAACTTTCTTATGATAGAGGCGCTCGGTCGTAACCAATACTTTGGCATCACCCCGTTCAAGCCGTTGGGCAATCGGTTCCGGGCCAAAAGCTGAAAACAGAGGGCAAAAAACACTGGTATTTTTCAGCGTACCAAGTATGGCAAAATAAAGTGCCGGGATTCTGCCCGACAGACTGAAAACCCGCTCCCCCTTTCCCACATCAAGTGAGCGCAAAACGTTGGCAAAACGGTTACTCTGGGCTTTGAGATCTGCATAAGTAAAATCTTTAACCTGTCCATTTTTACCCAACCAACGGAGAGCAACACAGGAAGAAGATTCCCCGGCAGCATGTCGATCAACCGCTTCATGGGCAATGTTCAACCCTCCACCATCGGGAAGACCATCAAGCTCATCTCGCACCGTATCCCAAGAAAAATCGGCACAAGTCTGTTGGTAATCAATAAGGTTTGGTTGAATGCGCCAAGAGGAGGGAAACTTTTTAATCGGCGGCCAGTCCATACTAGAACC
The DNA here is from genome assembly GCA_029933365.1 of Desulfuromusa sp. The sequence continues at coordinate 6,038 of JAOZOH010000118.1, forward strand.
TCCATACTCGACCGGAACATGCCGGAGGTTTTAATCCGGAAAAGGCCGGGGTTCAGGATAAAAAGTTTTGAAAATCTATAGATAGAAGTATAGCAATGATAACGTTGATAGCAAGCGACTGAAATTTACGTCGAGCTGAAAAGCAAGCTAAACTTTACTATCCCATCCAGTCTTTGTTTCATCCAATCCTGAGAACCTTGGCACCACGAATTTTGCGGTTTTTCAACTCAAGCAAGGCTCGATTGGCGTCTGCCAGGGCAAATTCTTCATAGGTAGGATGAAGCGGGATCTCGGCTGCCAGTTGCAAAAATTCTGCAACATCATTCCGAGTCACATTGGCAACACTCTTGATCTCTTTTTCCATCCATAGATCCTGTGGGTAATCAATTTCAGCAAGTAATGCAGCGTCTTGACTCTCTTTGCGAATAGCATTGATGACTAGTCGTCCACCCGGCTCCAGTTGCCGCATAGCAGCAACCACTGGACGCCAGGCCGGAGTGGTATCAATAATCGCCTGCATCAGGTCAGGAGCGGTATCATCAGTATTACCAGCCCAAGTTGCACCGAGTTCCAGAGCAAACTGCTGCTCTTCTTCACTGCGAGCAAAGACATAGACAGGCAACCCTGGGTGCTGATGCCGAACCAGTTTCAACACCAGATGAGCTGAGGCACCAAATCCAGTCAGACCCAGCGCCCCACCTGAATCAAGCCCGGCAAGCCGTAACGAACGATAACCGATTGCCCCGGCACAGAGCAGCGGTGCCGCTTCAGCATCGCTGAAAGTATCGGGAAGGGGATGAGAAAAATTCGCTGCTACAACCATATACTCGGCATAGCCGCCGTCTGCATCTCTCCCGGTTGCTTTAAATTCGGGACAGAGATTTTCCAGACCCTGTTTACACCAACGGCACTGACCACAGGCCGAATAAATCCAGGCGACGCCAACCCGCTCTCCAAGTTGTCTGATAGTGACACCTGCTCCGACTTTATCGATCCGACCGACTGCCTGATGACCAAGAATGACCGGAAATTGTGGTGGTGGAGTGCGTCCTTCGATCTCATCCAACTCAGTATGACAAACTCCGCAGACCGTCACCCGAATCCGCACTTCATCCGCACCAGGTTCGGGGATTGGACACTCAACCAGCCGTAGTGGTTCACGTTCAACCCGCAGATCACATAATTTTTCCAAGAGCATTGCTTTCATCATTTCACTCCATCAATCAGCGACACTTGTCGTAGCACACCAGAAGAAAAAACAGCATCGTAGCGCTCACCAGACCAAGCAGATGTGCTTCAGGAAGAACACGAAAATTTCCACTGGCAAACAATGCAGTTTCGGTTATGAATTCATAAATGATCTTGCTAGATAAAACTCCAAGCATAAGAAACCAAGGTATTTTCAATTTAGCTGTCATTATTTTTTCAATACAGCAATATCCAGCTATGGCCATCACCAACCCGGAAGCTCCGGCAAAGTGGATGATCCCGGAATTAAAAAGAAACAGGCTATTACCACCGAGTGACAGAAGCAGCAGCCAAAGCAAAGCCGTCCGGTTCCAACCTTCCAAAACAGCTCCAAGAACAAAAAGTGACAACATATTCCAAAAGAGATGGCTCGTGGAATAATGCACAAGCAACGATGCCGGCACACGCCACCATTCTCCCGTCAGAATATACTGTCGATCGAAAATCAACCTTTGCGACAAACCGGGCGAAAAATGGATTCCGATCGCCAGCAGGACAAACGTTACCGTCACCCAGGGCAAGCGGATACTGGTTATTTTTTCTGCCGCCATCCTAAAAACCCTGCACCAAGACCGATAAAAACAAGACAAATCGCCAACCAGGGCTGAATACTGCCACCATAGCTGGAACCCGGCCGATACTTAACCCGATAGCGTTCCGGCTGCTCTTTCACTTTTGTACGAAACAGTTCCAGCTGAATTTTCAAGTTTTCAACCATCTTACCAGTTGCCATCTGAAGCCCTTCAACGGCATCTTCGCGCAGCTGTTCGTCAAGATTGACTGGGGTTGATCTACCTTTGACAAAACTGGTGCCGGGCGCACGAAATAAAAGACTTTTACTGGGAATGTGAAACACCGCAGCATCCAGTAAAGTATTGGTTGAATTTTTCTCTCCCTGAACAATATATGCTCCGATAATCGTCCAATAACTGAACGACATGAAACCTTCATCAATATTCTGTACCTGATCATATGAAAGCAGGGCAATCACATCGAGTCCATACATGGTTCTGACCTGCTCAAGATTATCAAATCCACCGTACGGGCTCAGGTAATCACTTGGAATCAATTCAATACGATCGATAAACTCCTGGTGTTTAAATTCCTGCACAACGATATCCATCAACTCCATCCGCTCCTTCTCACTGATCGGAACATTATCAGGACGGTTCCTGCGGCTCCAGCCCCAGAAGCCACCCGACCCTTTGGCCTCGTGATTGGGAATAAACGCGATCCCAACCTTGAGTGGCAGATCAAGCACTGGCATAGAGGGGGATATTTCCTTCTGAGTATTCGGATAGAGGTAATCCATCAGGCTGCTGGAATAATGCCTTTTCCCCGCACACCCGGATACCATCAGGACAGCAACCAGAAAAAAGAGAATTTTTT
>JAOZOH010000036.1:0-19272 GCA_029933365.1 Desulfuromusa sp.
AAATAGTTTCAGCTCAATTTATAAAAAGCGCAACCAGACCGGGAAATTATCCCCCCAGTGAGCTGCCAGAAATTGCTTTTGCCGGTCGCAGTAATGTTGGTAAAAGCTCGTTGATCAATGTTCTGGTCAACCGTAAGAGTTTGGTTAGAACATCTTCAACCCCGGGGCGCACGCAGTTGATTAATTTTTTTGATATCAATGCTCAATTTTCGCTGGTCGATTTGCCCGGCTATGGTTATGCAAAAGTTCCTGTGGCGGTGAAAAAAGCTTGGGGTCCGATGATCCGCACGTATCTTGAAGTGCGTGAATCACTCTATGGGGTAGTTTTTATCTTTGATATTCGCAGAGTTCCTCGTGAAGAGGACATCCGCATGCTTGACTGGTTGGAGGAATTTGGTGTGCCAACAATTCCGGTCATCACCAAGATAGATAAAATCAACCGTTCTCAGCGGGAGAAACATATCAAGTTGATTGTTGAGGAAACCGGCTTGCCACGAGATGCGTTCAGTCTGTTTTCCGCAACCACTCGGGAAGGGTGTGATGAGATTTGGGAGCGGATTGAAACAGCTCTTGAGCCAGAAAATCCATCGAATGATGAGGTGAAATGAAAGCAACCCGGCTTCATCTATTACGCCATGGACAAGTGGAAGGGTTTGAGAATAAACGTTACAATGGCCAGGGTGATGTACGTTTGACTGACCATGGTCGGCAACAATCGGCAGCTTTTGCTGGCCGCTTGCAACATCTAAAACTCAGTGGTATTTATGCGAGTGACCTGTATCGTTGTCGGATGGCCGCTGATCAGATTTCTCTGTTGCAGGAAGTACAGCCTGAATATCTGGAAGAATTGCGCGAGTTGCATATCGGCTCATGGGAAGGTCAAACCTGGCAACAATTGCAGCGTGATTATCCTGAATTGTGGCAGGCTCGACTTGATGATATTGTCAATGTGGCACCTCCCGCAGGTGAGAGCTTGCTGCAGATGGCGCAACGCGTTCGACCGATGATCAAACAGATTATTTCTGCCCATACGGGTGGAGAAATTGTTATTGTTGCCCATGGTGGGGTCAACCGGGTTGTTCTGCTGGACGCCATTGGGGCACCACTCGAGCGGTTATTCCACATCGAACAGGATTATGGTTGTCACAATATTATCGATTTTTATCCAGACGGTATCGCTGTCGTGAAGAAACTGAACGGTTAACACACAGGAACAAGGATCAGGGTTTCAGGTTTTCCTTTTACCTTGTTCTTTGAACCTTGTTTGCATCTCCTAAAGGGAGGCAATAATGAAGTCAATTCATGTTATTGGTGCTGGAATTGCGGGTCACGAAGGTTTTACCCCACATGCACTGGAACTGATAAATCAAAGTGAACTCCTGTTTGGAGCAGAGCGCTTGCTGGGATTATTCCCCGATTTTTCGGGTGAAAAGTTTGCGCTTGATGATCGTAATCTGGCTGAGATGGTTGGTCGCTTGCAGGATTGTGACAATCGAGTGGTGGTTCTTGCTTCAGGCGATCCTTTATTTTTTGGGTTAGGGCGTTATTTGCTGCGCAATCTTTCAGATGTTTTAATAGAATTTCTTCCTAACGTCACTTCGGTGCAGTACGCTTTTGCAAAAATTCGCGAACCCTGGGACGATTCAGTTTTTATCTCCGTTCATGGCAGAGCCTTAAAAGATATAGTCGATCGAATTGTTGCCAATGACAAGGCTGCCATTTTGACCGATGGAATCAATACTCCGGGGATGATCGGGAGAGAATTACTCAGTCGCCATCGTGGTGGCTATAAGGCTTATCTATGTGAAAATCTTGGAACGGATGTGGAAAAAATTCGTGTCACCGATGTTAAGGGTTTGCTTGAGCTGGACGTAGCGCGGCTCAATGTATTGATTCTAATTAAGGAATATGAAGATACTTCACAAGAATATGTCCCAACCTTCGGTATTCCGGATGATGAATTTGTCAGCATTAAAAAACTAATTACCAAGGAGGAAGTACGGGTTGTTACTTTGGCCAAATTGAAGCTGCGCCACGATATGTGTCTTTGGGATATTGGTGCTGGCTCTGGCTCGATCTGTGTTGAGGCAGATCACCTGCTGCCAAATGGGCGGATTTTTGCCATCGAGCGCAACGAAGAATGTTGCCAGTTTATTAGGGAAAATTTGCAGAAATTCAACACCCGCAATGTTGTTTTGATTGAGGGTGGAGCCCCTGATTGTCTGGATGAATTGCCTGATCCTGATTGTGTATTCATCGGCGGCAGTGGTGGCAGTCTCTGGAATATCCTGGATATGGTTGATCGGCGCCTGGTTGTCGGCGGCAGGATTGTGTTGAATGCCAGTACGCTGGATACTTTGACTTCAGCAAATGAATATTTTGGCAATGCCGGTTATCAAGTTGAGGTGGTCACTGTTAATATTGCCCGAACTCGGCCCCATTCAAATTACAAAATGTTTGAAGCTTACAATCCGGTTTATATTTTGACAGCTGTTAAATAGTTGCTGAGTTTTTTGTTCCAACTAAAAAAATGCCCCTCGATTTGTAGCCGAGGGGCATTTTTTATGGTGCTATGCCCTGCCGATCAGACAACGCCCATAGCCAGCATGGCGCGAGAAACCTTAATGAAGCCAGCGATGTTGGCACCGACCACATAGTTTCCGGGGGAGCCATACTCCTCTGCTGTTTCATAGCAATCTTTGTGGATATTTTGCATGATCCTATGCAGGCGATCTTCTGTGTAGGCGAAGTCCCAAGAGTCGCGGCTGGCATTCTGCTGCATCTCCAGGGCGCTGGTGGCAACTCCGCCGGCATTGGCTGCTTTGCCCGGACCATAGGCGATACCTGACTCAAGGAAGACTTTAACCCCTTCTGGAGTCGTCGGCATGTTGGCTCCTTCGCCAATAGCGATACAGCCATTCTTTACCAACAAGGCAGCATCTTTCCCGTTGATTTCGTTCTGAGTTGCTGAAGGCATGGCAACCTGGCAGGGGACTTCCCAGATATTGCCACCGGCAACATATTTGGCATGCTTGTGGCTTTCTGTATAGGTACTGATTCGGCGCCGTTCCACTTCTTTAATTTGTTGCACCAGCTCCAGGTCGATCCCTTTTTCATCATAGATGTAACCACTAGAGTCCGAACAAGCGACAACCTTGCCACCGAGTTGATTGATTTTTTCAATGGTGTAAATAGCAACGTTTCCAGACCCTGAGACAATGCAGGTTTTACCCTCAAATGATTCCCCGCGAACTTTAAGCATTTCGTCGACAAAATAGGCCGCACCATAACCAGTTGCTTCGGTACGAACCAGCGAACCGCCCCAATTCACCCCTTTTCCGGTCAGTACGCCAGCTTCCCAACGATTAGTGATGCGCTTATACTGCCCGAACATGAAGCCTATCTCGCGACCACCGACACCGATATCACCAGCAGGGGTATCGGTATGTTCACCAATGTGACGATAGAGTTCGGTCATGAAACTCTGGCAAAAGCGCATGATATCGCCGTCTGTTTTTCCTTTAGGGTCAAAATCAGAACCGCCTTTACCGCCGCCAATTGGCAAACCGGTCAGGGAGTTTTTGAAGATTTGTTCAAATCCGAGGAATTTAATGATGCCAAGGTAAACGGAGGGATGGAAGCGCAGCCCGCCTTTGTAGGGACCGAGAGCGCTGTTGAATTCGACGCGGAAGCCACGATTGATCTGTACTCTGCCGTGGGTATCAACCCAAGGAACCCGGAAGATAATCTGACGCTCAGGTTCGCAGATACGTTCAATGAGCTTATAGTGGGCAAACTCGGGATTTTTGACCAGAACTGGTCCCAGGGATTCCAGAACTTCCCTGACGGCTTGATGGAATTCCACTTCACCTGGATTGCGTGCTAGGACTTCTTGATAAATAGGTTCAATTTTTTCATCCATAGTTGGTGACATGATGTTCCTCCTTGAAATGGGTTATTAAGCAGGCAAGAGATAGATTTTTTTGTAACTTTTTTGAATTATAGCAGGGCATCAGCAAGAAAAATGCCATGATGTAGCAATAGTCGGGTTGTTTGCCTAACTCATTAGAATTGCAAGACTAAAAAATAGGCAAAAGGTATTGCTTCTATTTGGGGCATGTTTTTTTGTGAGTATGTGAGTTGATATTTACTCTGTTTGGCTACTTGATGTGTACTTCCTTTTTATTTGGAAAATTTTCTGGGACCTCTTTACCTCTGTCTATTGTCTGGATCAGTTTACCCCAGCAGGCAGGCTGTGGATCTGTTGCCTTGGCTATTCAGAAATAGATTGAATCGCTTTTTGTAATTCAGAAAATTGGAAGGGTTTTTTCAAAAAGCCAGCCAGACCCTTTCCAACAAATTTTTGAGAAATTTCTTGTTCATTGTAGCCACTGCAAATAATGACTTTAACGGCAGGGTCAATTCGTTTGAACTCGCGGAAGGCTTCTGCTCCATCCACGTGTGGCATGGTCAGATCCATCAGTACAAACCGGATATCTCTATGACGCTGTGAGAAAATTTCCAGGGCATTGCGCCCATCAACTGCGGTTAATACCTCAAAACCAAACTCTTCCAGCATCACTTTCCCTATTCCACGAAGAGTCTCTTCATCATCAACAAGCAAGACCAGACCTGTCTCTTTGATGGGGGATACCGTTGTTTCAGTATCAAACAAGGCGGCTGGCATAGTTGATGCCGGGAGTAGCACTTTGAAAGTACTCCCTTTACCGACTTCAGTGTAGATCTTTATCGCCCCTTTATGTCCACGGACAATCCCCAGCACAGCGGCCATGCCAAGACCGCGACCGGTAAATTTGGTCGTAAAAAATGGTTCAAAAATCCGACTTATCGCCTCCGGCGTAATACCACATCCGGTATCTGCCACTTCGATAAAAACATAGCAGCCTTCCGTCAGGTTGTCATCCAGCCAGATTTCTTGAAGGTAGCTTTGATCACAGTCCATAACTCCCGTGATAACCGCGATCACTCCACTTTTCTCTCCGATGGCATCGGAGGCATTGACCACCAGGTTCATAATGATTTGCCGAATCTGGGTTGCATCTGCCTCTATGCTAGGTAAATGTTGTGCAAGCTCGTAACGTATGACCGCTTTTTTGCTGATGGAAATGGCCAGCATATGCTCCATTTCTTCAATGATCTGAGAAAGGTTCAATGATTCGATAACGAACTTCCCTTTTCCGGAATAAGCAAGCATCTGGTTGGATAGCTCTGCAGCTCTGCCGGCTGCCAGTTTAATTTGGTGCAGATTTTCCATCGCAGGGGATTCGGCTGTCAAACGCCGTTGTGCCAGTTCACAATGGCCAATCACTGCCATCAGGATATTGTTGAAATCATGAGCAATGCCGCCTGCTAGGACGCCGAGACTTTCCAGCTTTTGAGCTTGCAACATCTGCTCTTCCAGTTGTTTTTGTTTTTCTATCGCCTTGACACGTTCGGTGATATCACGGGTGATCGATAGAAGGCAGGCTTCACCATTAATTTCAATAATCTTTGCTGACAACAAGCCCGTGGCTGTCTGTCCATTCTTGCGTCGGAATTGGGCTTCAAGATCAACGACCTGGCCTTCCTTTTTCAGTCCTGCTACCAGTCTTTCACGATCTTCACGATGACACCAGACTTCAAGATCTCCAGGCAGGGCACTGTGGCCAATTGCTTCTTCTGCTGTCCAGCCTGTGGCAGCGGTAAAACCCTGATTAATCTCAATATAGCGGCCATCTTCCAGTCGGGTGATACTGATAGCATCCGGACTGAGCATAAAGGCACGGGAGAATTTTTCTTCCGAAAGGCGCAGAGCTTCTTCCGTCTGTTTACGTTCTGATGTGTCCCGAAGAAAAGCATGATAGGTGCCGTCCGGCATCATTCTGCTGTTCATTTCAATGGAGACAGTTGTTCCATCTTTACGACTGAGAAGTCGTTCAGTTTGAACTGTTTCACCTTGTTTAAGCAGGTCATATCTTAGCGGAGAGCGTTGTTTTTCAGCTTCTGAAAATAACTGACCAAGGTTCATATCAACCAGTTCTTCATACCCGTAGCCACTTAAAGTAGCTGCACTCTGGTTGGCTCCGATGATATTCCCCTCAGCGTCACCCATAAAGATTGCATCGGCTGCAAATTCTATTAAATCTTCGTAGCGCTCGGAATTCTCTTTTACGGTTTGGAGGGATTGCTGCAAAGCTTGATTTTCCGCTTGCAAAGCTGCAAGTTGCTGGATCAGAGTAGCGTAAGATTGTGGTTTGTCCGCCATGGGTCAGTTCCTTCATACCGCAAACAGAGCAAAGGTCTTCGAGCCATATTGATGGAAAGTTTAGCTGCTTCTTATAGTACACACTTATTGTTAGGGAAAGTAGAGTTATTTAATTCGTTGGCAGAACAGGCCAGCAACGATCAGAAACAGGCCAATGAAAGTAGCGGTAAGAATCTCTTCTCCAAGCAGAAAATGGATAAATATCAGGGATAGAAATGGAGAGAGAAAGATCAGATTGCTGATTCTAGCGGTACTGTCGGTCAGTTTCATTGCCATCAACCAAAGGATGAAACAGACACCCATTTCAATGCAGCCAACGTAGGCGGCACCAAGCAGACCACTGAGAGGCGGTATGCGCCATTCTGTTGTCAGTAGATAGTAGCCGAGAACAAAGGGGAAACTGCAGAGAAAATTGACGAACAGTCCGACCACTGGATCGCGACTGTCGCGGGCATTGAAAATCCAGTAGAGTGCCCAGACGATGGTGCTGATCAGTGCCAATGCAACCCCGAGCGGATCGGTAAACTGCAAGCTGAAAGGTTTTCCTTCGGTTGAAATGATGATCACGCCGCAATAGCTCACCAGCAGTGCCAACCACTGCTGCCAGCCAATTTTCTGTTTCAATAGTGGAACTGCCAGCAAGGAAAGGGTAATCGCCCAGGTGTAATTGAGCGGTTGAGCTTGCTGCGCAGGAAGTAGATCGTAAGCTTTGAATAAAATCAGATAATAGAGAAATGGACTGAGGAGTCCGAGTAGAATCGATAACAGATATTCACGCCGACTGCACTGAAATGCCAAGTGAAATTTTTCCTGATAGAGCAGAATTGCTCCCAGCAGGACAGTTGAAACAAAACCGGAATAGAGGAGTAGTTCGATGGGGCTGAAATGTTGCAGAGACAATTTAAAGGCGGCTGCTACCGTCGACCAGAGGAGGACAGCGCCAAGACCATAAATGATCGCCTGCCGTTGCTGATTCATGTTGCGATCTCGTAGGTTTTGCGTTGACCCCTTAGAACCAGTACAACCAGCCCGGCAAAAATCAGACTGATACCGAAGAATGCCTGAGTATTTAGTTGTTCTCCAAGCACCAGAATCCCCAGGGTTGCAGCGGTCATAGGTTCGGCCAGAGAGAGGGTGACCGCAGTTGCTACCTGCACCGAGTGCAAACCGCGGGCAAACAGCCAATAGGAGAGCGCCATAGTGGCCAGTCCCAAGTGGAGTACTACCCCGATGGAACGTGGTTGCAGGAGCCAGCCCGTATCAATATTGAGCAGCGCTGGCGAAAGTAACACCGCTCCGATACAGACAACAACTGCCATGATGGCATTTGGGGCGTGTTTTTCCAGTAGCCCTTTGATCATCAGAGTATACGCAGCGTAGGAAAGACCGGCTCCAAGAGCCAGCAGAACCCCGAGCGGATCAATGGCGACATCTCCACCGCTGAAACTGAGTAATGAACAGCCGATGATTGCCAATATTGTTGCTAGTAGCCAGCGTTTTCCGGGGTGCTCGCCACGAAAGATCAAGCCGAGCAGTCCGCCGGCAATCGGGGCACTGCCTATACCGATGATAGTGCCGACGGCAACACCGGTTTTTGCTACTGCGGCAAAAAAGCAGAGTTGATAGCTGGCGGTAAAGGCCGCTGCCAGGATCACCGGCAGTAGCTTCCAATCACTAAAGTTTCCCAGTTCTTTTCGTTTGATGGCCAAGAGCAACAGGGCAATACCACCAATAAGTAAACGTAAGGCGCCGATTACCTTTGGATCGAATCCGGCTGGTGCAAATGCCTGAGCTGTTCCAGTGGTGCCCCAGAGAAGAGCAGCGCCGATGACAAACCAATGACCACCAATAGCTATATTATTTTCTGGTTGTTGCTTGTTCATCAGATCAGGAGTCCTTCTTATGGGGCAATATCTTTAATTGGAGTGCTACCGGTCGTTGCAATGCTGCTATTGCTAGCAGGCGTCCAATCACATAAGCAAGTGATGCAGCAACGACGCCCGGAAGTGGGAAGTATAACATTGCAAGTAATAAAATCGAAAAGATTCCAATAGCTTCAATCGCAGTTGAGATAGAAATCGGATTTGTTACGCGGGTAACAATCAGAACTGAGCGCTGAAAGCAAATTAATACTGTTAAGGCCGGGAAAACTACCATGATCTGTAGCGGCAAGGCGGAAAAGTTGGTCAGCAGGTCATTGAGCCCGGAAAGATCCTGAAACCAAAATCTGCTGAGGGGTGTAAAGGCGATTAAAGAGAGGCATAGTGAGGTAGAAATTCCCAGGATAACTGCAAAATTTCGGACTTTAAGATAATTATCCCGATTCTCTCCCAACAACGCGATAGCAACTTCCTGATAAGAGAGGCCGATAGCACGGAAGACAAAAGTCAATCCATAGATGACGGGCATGACGGCCAGAGATTCAAGGGGATCGCGGCTTTTACCAAGGAAAAATGTGACTAGTGGATGAATAGAAAGAGCAATGAACGGGGTCAGGGCGAGAGGGAGGTAATAGTCCCAAATTTCACGGTAACTGAGTTGCTGTTCTGATTCCGGTTCAATTTGCAGGACATCACTAATAACGTGTCTTGCCAGATAGCTGCTCAGTAGTGCTTCAGCGGTGACTCCCCCTGCAAGGGCAATTGCTCCGATTATCGCTCCAGAGAGTGAGCTGTAAAAAAAAAGGGTCAGGGCACTTCCTGCCATGGTGATCAGACGTGCCAGAGTAGAGATTGCGACCAGTCTGGTTTGATGTCTAGCGATCAATACCCCTTGGTAAAAACGACGGATACCGATGGCTCCCGGCCAGGGGAGCAGGCAAATCAGGGCAACATGAATAAGGGCAGCAATATTTTCTGGTAACCCGATTAACTTGAGGATCACCAGATTGAAAATAGGTGGGAGTAGAAATATTCCTAAGAACAAGGTCACAGTCAGACTGAGAATCAGGGAGAAATTGCGTAGCTTTCGGTAACTTCCTCGATCACGACAGAGAGCGGTACTGGCACTCATCAACATGATCACGGGTGATTCAGCGATCAGAGCAAAAGCAAAAGCAACTCCGTAAGCAGCCAGATTAATTTTTTCGGCAGCCAGTCGAGCAATTATGGCAGCCAGAAATGGACCTTCTACTGACATCATCAGCCAGGTTGCTGCCAGGGGGAGCCAGAAACGGAAAATTTGCCCGTAGCTGAGGGTGGTTTTATTATCCATGAAGTTATGTTTCGCAGAGTGTCAGTCGGATTAGTTTACAGTCTGTTTTTGATGAGGTATAAAGTTTTTCGACAGTTTGTCGGATTTTAAAAAAACATGTAAGAGAAAAATTTTATGGACCAGTTTTGGTGGTTGTTTTTTTCGGTTGTGCACTTGTTTGTGGCTGGTAAATAAACTGCCAGTTTTTATAATTCAGTTGACCGCTGAAATTTCGGTTGGCTTCACAAAATCCCCTTTGCTTAAAGGGCATTTTGTCCGAACGGGATCTGACTCCCATCACTCGCCCGTCCGGAGCTTTGATAATCTCCCATTTTTCTCCCGTCATCGGGTCGAGGTAAAGCCGTCTCAAATGTCGTTTGACTTCTAGGAAGCGTGGATCGTGGACAAGACTTTCCAGTGCAGGAGGGAAGGTTTTTGGGACCAACCCCTGAGGTTGGGAGGCTTCATAGTAGCGGCCGATTGCCTTACGAATCTGACTTCCTTTCCACAGCAGATCTGCTTCTTTGCTGCGTTGAACAATGGTGCGCCAACTTGATCCTGTGATCCCAGCCACCAGCCCCAGCAAGGTGACGGCAATCAGAACCATCAGGAGAACTGCTCCGCGCTGGCTATTTAATCGTGGAAATAGGCGTTTAGGCAAAAAAGTTCCCTCCTGGAGGAATCACCAGTCCTGATAGGGAATGTCGTTTAACCCGATCAGATCGCTGCTGCTACGAACATCGAAACAGCCTCCTTCGGCAAGCTGCCCATTTTCTGAAGGCTCAGGGGGAAGGCAGGTCCAACCGTCACTTTTCAGGGTGAACGGATCGCGCGGGATGGCGCGTATATACTTTTTTATGGTCAACTGCTCCAGACTGCCTGGATAGTTGCCGTTATCGGCAAAGTAGGCATCAATCGCCCTGCGCATCTGGTAGAGGTCTTCAGCTAATACCGATTCTCTGGCTTTAATCTGGCTGTGTTTGTAGCTAGGGATAGCAATGCTGGCAAGGACGGAGAGAATCAGCATGACGGCCAGCAGCTCAAACAGGGTAAAGCCTTTACGGTTGGATTTCAGATTGTTGAACCAGTTCTTCATCTACCATTCCCGATAATAGGTTCCGTCTAGAGCGAGACTATCGCTCTGACTGTAAACGTCATAAATGTCTTCACCACCCCAGATCATCGAGTCGGCATCATCGATGTAGGAGCGTAATCCCCAGCCGTTGTCATCCCGGTCGAAAGGGTCTTTGGGAAGCCTGCGCAGGTACTTTTTATTAAAGGTATAAAGCCCTCCCCAGTCTCTCCCGTCAAGCAGATTTTGCAGCTCCTCCGGGTAGCCCGATTCTCCAACTGTCGCGAAAATCTTTTTTTCCACAACGGCCTTATCATAATCCGCCTTGTATTCATCGATAGCACTGCGAATTTCTCGTAAGTTACGCCGCAGGTCCAGTTCCTTGGTGCGCGTGACAGTCACTTCGGTCATGGGGATGACTGCCGATGCCAGAATCGCCAGGATTGCGATGGCAATGACCAGTTCGATCAGGGTCAGTCCTGATTTATTTTTCAACCTGCAACTTGGCATCTGATAGCGCTCTGGTTCTGCTCCCACGGGAACGGGTTTACGAAACCTGTTTTTGTAAGACAGTCGGCTTAAAGGCTGCCAATCAGGGGGCTTTCCGCGATATATTCCTCAGTTATCGTGTTTTCTTCCAGTTTTTTGGGCTCAGGTTCGACGATCTCGGCTACAGGCTCGACGATCTCGGCTACAGGCTCGATAACCTCGGCTACAGGCTCGATAACCTCGGCTACAGGCTCGACATCCTCGGCTACAGGCTCGACATCCTCGGCTACAGGCTCGACGACCTCGGCTACAGGCTCGACATCCTCGGCTGCAGGTTTGACATCCTCGGCTGCAGGTTTGACATCCTCGGCTGCAGGTTCGACATCCTCGGGCTCAGGTTCGACGACCTCGGGCTCAGGTTCGACGACCTCGACCTGCGGTTCAAGTTCGTTCTGCCCCGTCAGGTATTTATCGGCGAAGCTGCCGAAGTTACGGCCGAATTTCATGTCGTCCTCGCCGCCCGACCAGATGCTGGCTGCGCTCCCCCGGGGTACGTTCACCGACTTGACGATGTGTGGGGTGATCGAGAGCAGAATCTCCCGTTTGTTTTTTGTTTTGTCCGTGCCGTTAAACACTTCTCCGACGACCGGGACATCGCCCAGAAGGGGAACCTTACTCTTGGTCGTCGAGTTGTCGTTCCGGATCAAGCCGCCGATGATGGTCTGTTCGCCGTCCTTCAGCGTCAGCGTCGTGTTGGCGCTGGTCGATGAAATCGTGATGACTGCTGTACCGTTAGCTGTCTTTTCGCGTCCCGACACGTTGCTGACTTCAAGCCCCAGCTTGGTGACGACTGTGTTGTCCAGCTGAATCGTCGGTTCGACGTCCAGTTTCACACCGACATCGATATATTGGACATTTTCCGATGTCTGCGTATCGTTGATCGTCACCGTGATCACAGGTTCGCGGCTGCCGATGTGGACTTTTGCCTTCTCCCTGTTGCGCACGCGGATTTTCGGATTCGCCAGGACCTCGGCGTCGACCAGCGTCTTCATGAATTTGAAGGATGCCGTCGGTATCGAATAAAAAGGATCAAGGTGGTTGAAAGAGTCGATCAGGCCTGTTGTCGATCGTCCTGAGGTGAGTCCTGAATCGACGATTGCCCCGGAGCCGCTTTTGCTTAAGCCGAGGCCGATCGAATAATTGCTCAGCTTGAGGCCCAGTTCGCTGGTGTCGGTGTGATTGACCTCGATCAGCTCAAGATCGAAAACCACCTCCGAACTTCCCCGGTCGTTCGCTTCGAGCAGCTTCTGCGCCAGCTTGATGACATCCGGCTCATCCCGCACGACGATGGCGTTGAGTTCTTCCTGAACATAGATCTTTCGGACTTGCAACATGGTTCGCAGCAGGTTGACTGCTTTTTTGGCCTCGATATGCGAGAGATAGAATGTCTGGATGACCTGGTCTTCAAACTGCTTCTTTTTGTCGCGGGTTTTCGGGTAAAGAATGATGGTTTTACTGTTGAGAATTTTGCTGTCCAGCTTGTTCATCCGCAGCAGCAGTTCCAGCGCCTGGGCAAAGCTGGCCTGCTCCAGGAAGATGGTGGTCTTGTTGCTGCGCACATCCTCGTCGAGGATGAAATTGATTCCGGAAAGCCGGGTCAGGATGTTGAACACATCTGGCAGCTTCGTTTTGTTGAAGTTCAGGTTTATCGGTTCGGTCGATGTCACTTCAAGCTCGACTCCGTCGACCAGGGCAAACTGGCTCTGCTTTATTTTTTCTTTCACCTGCAGGGCCGGCTGATAATCGGGGATCAGGGCCAGGGCTTTTTCGGCGGAATTTTTTGCCTGCAGCTGGCGGTTCTTCTGCAGGAAGGATTCCGCCTCTTTTACCCGCTGCTCGGCCTGGATGTACTTCTTTGCGGTCTTCTGCCCGTCAAACGCCGCGTATATCGAACCGTCAAGGTCGCCGGCCAGCTCATATTCCCGCAGGGCATCAAAGTACTGCTGCCGGGCGAGAAAATCATCTGCCTTTATTTTGTGCTCGAAAGCTGCCTTGCTCCGTGCATGATTCAGCTTCAGGCGGAATTCGTGACTCGCCGGATTTTTTTCGATGGCGGCGAGAAATTCAACGACGGCCTGGTCGTAATCCCGTTGTTCGAGGGACTGGTTCCCCTTGGTGAACGATGCCTGCCCGGCCAGACATCCGGACAGGAACACCAGCAACAACAACAGACTGAAAAAACGTACATAACTATTGCCGACTATTCTACACATTGGCATGGCATCCTCACTGTTGGAAGGTTTCATTTTTTAACCTTTTTCTCACCTTTTTCATCGGTCTTTCCCTGCGGCCCCGGTTTCTCCAGCGGCGGTTCGAATGCCGGGCGGTCCGATTTGAACCTGACGTTCGGCAGTCGTTGGGTCTTCCCTTCGCTCAGCGGCAAGACAACCTGCTGTCCTGTCTTCAGGTGGGCGATGGTAGCCTCTTTTCCCGTAACGCGCCTGACCTCCAGGTTGTCCGCAAATGTGTCGCCCGCTTTGACCAGGAAAACCTCACCTTCTTTGGATGAGAGGAAAATCGTATATTCCTCTGCCTTTTTCAGGAAACCCATGACCGTCAGCGGCTGAATCGGCTCGGGCGGCTTAACGACAACTGGCACGATTTTGCGCGGTTTTGGTACTGGTTTGCGAATCTTTGGTTTCCGCGGAGCAGGCCGTCGTATCACTTTGACCGGTTTCGGCGGTGGGTACAGGGAGCCGAAAAGATTGCGCTGCGGTTCCTTGTAAGCGGTTGCAGCGCCGCCGGACAGGTTGAGGTCGGCAATAACCGGAACATCCTGCCGGTTCGATTTTTGGGTGTGCTGCTCAGTCAGTGAAGAGAGGCTCCGGTCCGGATCGATCCGGCGTTGCTTGGGCGAGGCTATCCAGCTATAGGCGATAGCCAGAGCAAGGAAAACCAGCAACAGGAGTATGATTTGTAAACGGCTCATGTCGCTTCTCCCTGGAAATAGGTTGCAAGTTCAATTCTCAAATTAACATTATGACTGCTTTTTTTAGTTGCAGATCCGACCAAGGAGATCTTTTCGACCATCAGGATCCGTTCTGCATGTTCCAGTAGATGAATGAATTTTTTGACCTGAGCATAGCTTCCCTTGACAGAAAAACTCAACCCGTAACGCAGGTATCTGGTGACGTCCTCATATTCAGGCTGATAAGCGATCTGATGAATCTCCAACCCAGCCTGGTTAGACCAGTCGAACAGCTCTCCGAGAAATGTGGAGAAGTCGGTCTGTACCGGAATCAGCTGTTCAAATTGCTGCAGATTCTTTTCGATCTGTTCTGCTGTGGAAACCGGAACTCCACTTGCGGCAAACTTCATCTGGCGTTGCCGGACATCCTGTTGCAGCCGGGATTGTTCCGTTCTCAGGGCCGTCAGCTTTGGCTCGACAGTCCAGTTCTGAATTGCATAAACCGTAACAATCAATAGCAGCAGGATAGCAATTGTCATAATCCGGGTGCGGTTCTGTCCCCACAATGCAGCCATCAGAGAATAATTCCGTATCATCAGAACACCCCTTCGAGACTGATGGAAAAACTTAAAGCGGTTCGCTTGCCGCCGCGACCGTTATCGACTTCGACCTCCCCCTGATTTTTCAGGTAGACCTGTTTAAATTGCCCGTCCTGAAGATTGTCCAGAAGTGCTTGCAAATTGGCCAGATTTTTGGAAACCCCGATAATCACAAGGCATTGTTTGTCATAGTCGGGATTGAAACTGCGTAAACTGATTCCGTCAGGAAGGAGCTTTTCCATCCGGTCGAATAGAACCGTCCAGTTAAAAGCGTCCCTTTGCAACATCGCCTCGGCCCGGTCATAGGCCAGGCGTTGTTCTGCCAGTTCGTCAGAGGTCAGGCGCTGTGGCAACTTGTTGTTCAATTGCTTCTGCAGCGACTCTACGCGAATCTGATGCTGCAAGATAAATTGGCGATTTTTGAGATAAATGTTTGCCTGAATCGCCAGCACGACCAGCAACAACACAATGCCGCCGTACAAAGCCAGCTTCAGTGCCCGTTGATTGATATAGCGACGACTTGCCAGGTTAATTGACAGTTTCATTTACGCCAACCTTTGTGTCATGCGTTCAGCGACTCCGAACGCCGTAGCCATACTTTCGGTATTAGCTCCGGTGAGTGTCTGCTGACTGGTTTTCAGCTTGCTGACCGGAGAAACAAGCCATTGCACATCCTGATCGAAGACCGGATCGACAACAGCGAAAAGGGCATCCCGATCTTCCCAGTCGGAATGCAGATGGACCGCCATGCGGTCGAAAGCCGAGTGTTCGTTACGATAAGTTGCCAGCGACCGGTTGATCTCTTGAAAAATCTGTTTCGGCTTTCGCTCGATATGCCTTGTCCGGCAAAAGTTCAGGATTTTATTGACGAAAACCAGAATGCTGAGCTGGGAACCATCCACCCCGATCAGGACAAAATCACTCCCCAGATCGATTTTTGTACGATAGGCGTTGTGCAGCGCCAGAGTATGAAAGTCGATGACCGCGGCGGCAAATCCCGCCTGTTCGAGAAGGTCTTCATACTGCGACAAGACATCTTGCGCGATTGCGGCAACCAGAATTTTTTTCTGCCCCGATTCTTTTTCCTCCAGAATCTGAAAATCGAGAGCCATCCGTCTTGCCGCCTTGTCCGGTAGCTGATCCTTCAAGTGCCAGCGGATAATTTCGGTCCCTTCGGTGCGATTTTTAAAGGGGGTCTCCGTGTCGATCAAAAACAGTCGGCCACAGTTATCGGGAAGAGCGACAGCTATCCGGTTGTCCTGTTTTGTCAGTGGTGACAGCAGCTCCCTGGCTGTGGCAACAAAATGTTTCGGCTGTGTGATATTCAGCTTCTTGAAGCTCGGCTGCAACACGGTTTCCGGCAGCGGCAACGTTTGGCTGCCGACCAGACCGACAGATTTTCCCCGGCGTCGCACTGCAACGGCTCGTAGCTCTTGTTGCAGAATTTCCAGTCCCAGACAGGTTCTACGCTGCATTGTTCCTATCCTTCCGCAAAGGTGACGCGATCAATTTCGCGGAAGGTGGTTTCCCCGCGAAGAACCTTTTCCAGCGCCGCTTGTCTTAGAAAGACCGTACCGTTTTCCAGCGCTTTCTTTTTCAACTCCGATACGGGGCTTTTCCCGGCAATCATTTCACGCAGTTCGTCGTTTATTTCCAGCAGTTCGATAATCGCGCTCCGCCCGGAGTAACCGAGACCGTTACATTCCTGACAACCGGGAGCATCGTGGAAATTGGCGTCGACGCATTGTTCGGCAGTCAACCCATAAGAGCTCAAAAGCTCCTGAGTGTGGGTGACCGGTTTTTTGCAGTGTCGACAGAGGATTCGCACCAGCCGCTGAGCCAGGACACAATTGAGACAGGAGACGAAACTGTAAGGATCAATTCCCATGTGCAGGAACCGTCCGAGGACATCGAAAACATTATTTGCGTGAACCGTTGTGAACACCAGATGACCGGTCAGGGCCGATTGAACGGCAATCTGGGCCGTTTCCGGGTCGCGAATTTCGCCGACCATGATCTTATCGGGGTCGTGGCGCAGAATCGAGCGCAGACCACGGGCAAAAGTCAGCCCTTTTTTCTCGTTGACCGGAACCTGAACAACCCCTTTGACCTGATACTCAATCGGATCCTCTATGGTGACAATCTTCTCTTCTATTGAATTGATTTCACTCAGCGCCGCATACAGCGTGGTGGTTTTGCCACTTCCCGTCGGACCGGTGACCAGAACCATGCCATAGGGCTCCCGGATGCGACTGCGGATGCGCTGCATCTCCCGATCGACAAAACCGAGTGCTTCGAATGTCAGTCCCTGCATGTCGGCAGCGATCGATTCTTTATCCAGAATCCGGATCACTGCATCTTCCCCGAAATTGGTCGGCATGATCGAAACCCGGAAATCGATCGATTTATCCGCCAGTCGAACTTTGAAACGACCATCCTGCGGAATTCGCCGTTCGGAGATGTCGAGTTCGCTCATGACCTTGATCCGGGAAATGATCGGACTCTGGAAGCGACTGTCGATGGTTTCGGTCGCCTGGTAGAGAACCCCGTCGACGCGATACTTGATGACAACACCATCACTTGCCGCTTCGATGTGGATATCGCTGGCCCTTTTTTTTAGAGCATCGTACAGGGTGGAGTCGATCAGGCGGATGATCGGGCTGGTGTCGGAGGTTAATTTATCGATGGAGAGAACTTCATCCCCTTTGTCGGTCTCCTTGATCAGTTGCAGCTTGAAGTCTTCCGATGCCTCCTGCAAAACCCGCTGGGATCCGCTACCGCATTCGATCAGGTGTTCTATCTGACTCTTTGCCGCAATCCTCAACTCCAGGGTCAGGCCGAGTTGCGACTCCAGCTGGTCAATGCCGGTCACATCGGTCGGATCGTCGACGGCAATCACCAGAGTGTCGCCATTGCGTTTCAGGGGGACAAGGTTGTGTTTGATCGATATGTCACTCGGCAGGGAGGCGACCAGCATTGCATCGAGAATTTCTTCGGTCAGATCGATATATTCATACTGAAATTGAGATGCCAGGGCTTGGGCGAGTTCAACCTCCGTGAACATGCCGGCCTCGACCCCAACGGCTCCGAACCTCTTCCCGCTATCCTGTTGCTTTTCCAGAACCAGATCGATTTCCGCCGGGGCAATTGCCCCCATGTCCGCAAGAATTCGTCCAATCTGTCTACGCTGATAAGCCATTTTCCCTCGCTATTCCTCTCTGTTTCTTCCCCCTCACTCCTCACATTTGTTCAAACTGTCCCTGCAAGCTGGAATATCGGAATATACATAGCAACGACAATAAATGCGATCACCAAACCCATAATCATCATCATGACCGGTTCAATCATGGTTGTCAGTCTGGTCAGACGCCGTTCGACCTCGCTCTCATAGTATTCAGCAATATCGCCCAGCATTTCAGTGAGCGACCCGGAGTTTTCTCCAACATTGACCATACGTAAAGCCAGTGGCGGGAAAAATCCAGTGCGATCCAGCGAATCGGCAAGGGCGGAGCCTTCCTCAACCCGGCGAACCGCTTGCACCATCTCTTTTTGCAGATACAGGTTGTTCAGGGTTCCCCGCGACATCTGCATGGCCGGAACCAAAGGGGTTCCGCTGGACAGGGTGGTTCCCAGGGTCCGGTTAAAGCTGGACAGGGCATAATCGATTTTCAATCCGCCCACAAAGGGGAGTTGCAGCAGAAAACGATCAATTCCCAGCCGTCCACGAGAGCTGCGGAACATCGTTTTCAGAGTGACGGAGACAATGAACAAACCACTCAGGAGAAGATACCAGTAATGAACAATCAGCTCCGACAATCCGATCAGCATCCGGGTCATGATCGGCAGTTCGACCTCGGCATCGGCGTATATCTGGGTGAAGCGCGGAACAACGTAAAGCATCAGGAAGATAACCACCAGAACCGCTGCGCTCGATAACAGTAACGGATAGAAGGAGGCGCTGCGAACTTTGGCGCGAATGGCTTCAGCGCGTTTCTGATATTCCAGGAAGCGTGACAACGTTTCAGGGAGGTCGCCGGTTTTTTCACCGGCCTTTATCGATGCGACATACAGCGGCGGAAAGATGTTGGGAAACTTGGAGAATGCTTCGGAGAGGGAGCTGCCCCCTCTGATCTCTTCGCGAATTTCACTGAGAATGTCACGGAAGGAGCCGGGCTCAACCTGCTCAACCTGGGTATCGAAAATTTGCAGAATTGGAAGTCCTGAACGCAGTAAAACCAGAAGCTCCTGATTGAAAGATAAGAAGCGTCGGCTGGTCATGCGGACAG
This sequence comes from Desulfuromusa sp., assembly GCA_029933365.1. The sequence continues at coordinate 18,872 of JAOZOH010000036.1, forward strand.
TTTTCTGCTGGCGATTCAGAAAAAAAGACAGGAATTGCCGGCGAATCTGAAAAACATGGAAGCCCTGTTCTTCAAGATTCTCTTTCAACAGATCCTTTGTTACCGACTCATAGACCTTGTCGACAACCCGGCCATCAGCCGTACCAATTTTGCAGTGATAACTCGGCATAAATTCCCGGTTTCAGATTGGGAGAATAAATAACACTACATTGTTTTGTGATCCTCAAACCAACTTACATTTTTTAAGCCAACTTTTAAGAACCGTTCTTTCTGGAACCTGAAAAACCTTTGTTATGATTCGTAACCATCTAGAATTGTAGATATAAATATATATGGCTTCGATTTTACACAAATGGAGAGGAAAAACGACTGTAAATTGAGTTTAAAAGAGTGTAAAGAAA
>JAOZOH010000036.1:19372-26523 GCA_029933365.1 Desulfuromusa sp.
AAAACGACTGTAAATTGAGTTTAAAAGAGTGTAAAGAAAACCGACATAACTTACTGTTAGATGGGGTTATTTTTGCAACGTCTTGACAATATTCAAGATAATAATTAGGAACATATATTGCACCAGCACTGTGGTGTGTTTTGATATGGTGTTTTTCGTATGTTGTAAATTTTGAATTCCTGAAAAAGCCAAACCTCTCGTAAGGGGGGGACGGAAAGTCGAGGATCTTCGATTTTTTCTGAAGAAGATGGCCGGACTGCCAGAGTGATCAGTGTAACACTCAAGGCTATGTCCGGTTTTTTTGTGTCTGCTTTGATTCGGCTCCACTGCCACGGAGCTTTGTAATGTTAAATGGAAAGTCCAAGAGAGAGTCTTGTTTTTTTGCATCAACAAAGGGAGGAATGTTTATGAGAGTAAGATTCTATTTGTTTGTCACATTGTTTCTGCTTCTTTTGACTGGGTTTGCCCAGGCGCAAGATTTTATGGGGCCCGGTCAGATTTCGGCACCTTTGGTGACTCAGACACTTGATAGCGTCGGCGTTGTCAAAGTCTGGAATACGCAGAAAGAGTTTTATCTCGAGGTGGTTCCTGGTGAATCCTGGGAACTGCGGAATGTTCAGGTTTATGTCGGTAACAAGGATGATAAGCCTATTCCTGCGACCAGAAAAGGGAAGCTGATTCCCGGACGTTTTCCTTATAAAGTGCACTATGCCAATTCCTTGGAGAATTACAAGCTTGTTCTCAGCCTAGAAGAGGATCTCAATTTTGCTTGGGGAGTGCCATTTGCCAGCCTAAGAGACATGACGATTGCCGTGCATGTCGTTGCCGTCAAAGTGAACGCCGACGGGACTAGCGCTGGGGGAGGATCTGCCTGGGCCTATACCGGTGTCGGGGTAGACACCGAAGTTGGTGAGATTGATGAGGCAACCATCGACGAAAGCGAGTTTGAGGGCGTGGGTAAAGGTTGGTTGTTTGGTTATAAGCTAAGCCATCCGAAGTCCGGTCATTTTGTCGATTCCCCGGTGCAGGGTTTGACAGTTAACTCGCCGACCTTCAGTGGTGAGACCGATGCAGCGGGCTACTTCGATTACTTCCCCGGCGAGACGGCGACATTCTCCATTGGTGATTATTTTATTGGCACGACCGTGGCTGACCATACGGTTTCACCTCTGGATTTCTTCGCGGCTTCCGATACCGAAGATTCTAGGGTTATCAACATGGGGCGCCTGTTGCAGAGCTTGGACAGCGATGCTCAACCGAAGGGCGGCATTACCATTACCCCAGAAGTTGTGGCAGCGTTTGAAACAACCATGGGTAAGCTGGAACTCGATTCCCTCAATTTCAGTGACGATGTACAGATTGACGCGGTTATTGACGGAACCATCGTTGAAGCTGATTTGCTTGGGGTTGATCTGGCTGAAGTTTCCGCCGACGCGGCCAAGAGCCACCTGGATGAGACGCTGAACAACGTCATGTTCCGCAAGAATGTCTCCAAGACGCCAGAGTTGGCCAGCACCAAGGCCAAGATGAATATCTCGCCTGTTTGGTTCCCGGCGCTGAAGGCCAATGATGAGCCTGCCATTTTCCTGGATGAAAATGGTGCCGAGACCTCGGGTATTCCGTACTACGACGAGAACGGCGAGCTGATCCGGATCCTCGAGGAGGCCAAGCCGATCATCATCACCTACACCGACGACGAACCGGACACCGGCGGCACCGACACTTGGGCTGCGATCTCCCGTGACGACGGTACCACCTGGAAGCGCAAGAACCTGTCTCGCTCGGGTGACCTGTCCTCCTTCCAGCTGAAAAACGGCGAGGAGTACTGGGGCTCCACCAAGAAGCCGGTGTTCCAGGTCAAGAGCAACAAGATCTTGGTCGCCTGGTCGAGCAAGTATGCCAAGGGCGGCAAGCCCGGCTATGCCGAGCCAAAGTTCATGGCCGTGCTGGATGCCAACGGTGACGAAGTTACGGATGGCGACGGCAATGTCGTCTACACCGAGACCCCGAACCCCTCCTACGTGGGCGAGGACATCTGGGGCGTGGGCGGACCGCAGCGTTCGGTCGACTACACCGAGGATTTCCCCGAGGTTGGCGAGATCCCCTATGCGGCTCTGTGGATCTGCCGCGGTCTGATCCTGACCGAGAAAGAGCTGACGGTGGCACCGTGGAACGGTGTTGACGATGACAGCCTGGCCGAGCACTTCGTCGGCGAGATCGTCTGGTTCAAGCCTGAGCGCGTGACCAGCGGTCGTCGTGACGTCAACCAGATTTTCCTGGCGGCTGCCGGCGGTGCGGGCTTTGGCCTAGTTTGGCAGGAAGACCCCAAGGGCGTGCAGCCCGGCAAAGCTGTGGGCCCGGGCCCGGGCTGGGGCGGTGCTACGACCAGCCACAAAACCGACATTTGGTACAGTTATCTTGCATGGGGCGACCACTCCAAGGTGGACGTGAACTTCGTGCCCGGAAGCGACCAGCATGACGCTGACGTCGATTGGGAATCTAACCGGCCCAAGGCTCTGAAGCCGCTTTCGCTGCCGGTCCGTCTGTCCGACAACGAAGTGATCAATCAGAAGAACCTCCGGGTCGAACTGGATGCCAATGGTCTGCCGGTCCGTGATGACGACGGCAACCTGGTCGTCATTCCCAAGGAAGACGACGGAACCGGCGGAGACGGCGGCACCGACGACAGCAACGGTGAAGCCGACGGTGAAGGTACCCACCTGTATGCCGCCGAGATTCCCGGTGTGATCAGTGGTGAGTGGTATGAATTCACCAATTTCAACGATGAACTGACGACCGTGGCGATCACCGATGACGGTCGCCTGCTGGATGGCGACACCGGCGCCAGCCGCGGCAACATCTTCCTGCAGCCGTACACGTTCACCAAGCCTGACGGTTCGTTCGGAACGAGCGCCTGGGCGATCATCACCTACGAGGAGACCAAGGGCGCCGGCGCCGGTCCTCCGGAGACGGATAACAACGGCACCCCGGACGGGAGTGGCGAAGGAAGCGGCGTGGATGCCTACCTGCCCGAGCAGGGCAAGAACGTCATCTACCACAGCTTCGACTTCAAGAACCCAGATCTGGTTGCGGCTGGCCGCATTGTCAACCGCCCAGAGTTCATCGACGATGGCGACAACATCATCCAGCCCTCGGAGCTGGTCTACTTGGAGGACGAGGGCGGCGTGAAGATCCTGGATTACCTCGACCATTGGCAGCTTTCGTACGAAAACGCCCGTCGCGGCCGCTTCATGCCGCAGGGCATCGGCGCCTTCGGTTCGAGCCATACCGCGCTGGTGATGGTCCACAAGCAGGGTCCCGACGGCGCCGGTCGTCCTTCGGATATCCTGCTGCGGCGTTGGGAATATCCTGCCGATTGCACGAAGGTTGCAAAGAAGAAGACTGACGGCACGGTTGTCGGTTACAACATCGAAGATGCCAACGGCGAGACGGTCAACCCCTACGGTCCCGACTGCATCGTCGGTGGCTGGGTCGAAGATACCGTCAGCGGCCAGTATTACTATGAGGGCGGCGTGCAGAACATGAGTTCCGTCACCCCGACCGTCGTAACCGACAGCAAGGGAGATCCCGACAAGGAAGACGCCTGGGGCGCGGTCAAGATCGTCGAGTGGGTTCAGACTGTTGACAATCTGGATGATCCCACCGGCGCGCGCGCCTATGACAACGCTGGCAACTTGACCACTGACTTGGACGTGGAGAACCCCTTCGATGACGCCCGCGCCCACCGTGGCGGCCTGCGTGGCGACTATGTCTACATGGGCTTCAGCTACTCGGCCAACTGGGCTGCCGCCCGGAACGGTCACGACCACTTCGACTTCTATATCCGTCGTTCCTTCGACGGCGGTCAGACCTGGATCACCGACCCGAGCGGTGCCGGCGTGGAACACTGCAGAACCTGGACCTATCCGGAGGGTACCACGCCGCCCGAGGGTGCTGAGCTGATCGGGACTGATGGAGGTGCTACCAAGGTTAAGGAGTGTACCACCTACGCGGCTGGCCAGTTTGAGGCTATGCGGAACCTGTCGCAACTGGCGAACCATAAGTCGAGCGTCATTGAGCCCCGCATCGTGGCCGTGCCCGGCACGATCAAGGCTGGCGGCTTCTGGACTAGTCTTGACGAGGACAAGCAGAACAAGGACGTGTTCTACGTGGCTTACGGAACCAGCACCAACCCTAAGAAGGAGTTTGTTACCGACGCAGTAACCGGTGAGACGGAACAGGTGCAGGAAGAACCTGCTCCTCAGGACCTGTTCTGGAGCGTCTCCGTGGACAGGGGTGAGACCTATCTTGAGAAGACTTGGGTCCAGGGCGGTGAGGATCTGACCGATACCACACCCGAAGAGGACATCAGGACCGGCTGGGACTGGATGGCCAAGGGTGAGGCCGAGCAAGGCGAGGTTCAGCTCCGCATGACCCCGGACGGCTCCCGCTTCTACGCCAGCTGGCTGGACGAAGGCGCGGAAGGCAGCGACATCGTCTTCCGTCGGATTATGCCTCCGGTGTTCGGAGCGAACTGGGCCGGTGGAGAGGTTCCCACGGAAGACACCACTACTCCTGAGCCATAACCAACCCATGGGCGGGGATACATTCCGTATCCCCGCCCATTACTTTTAAGTCTCTAAAACCTGAAAGGGGGGCCAATCACGATTATGGGCGACCAACTACAAGAGTCACTGAGGGGACAGGGGAGAGTCGGCAGTTAAGTAGCTTTCCCCTGGCCCTGTGTCATGAATATCTATATTTTGATTTGTTTTCATGTAGAAAGGGATTCTGCTGTTTGACGCAGATTAAGTCTGATGAGGTTTGATGTGAAGACCAAAAAAAGATTTTATGTGGTTTGAAGTGTTTGGTTTGTCCTGACAGGTTCGATCATTTCACAAAATCAGTTATGACCACTGCTCCCGCCGGAACCCGATCCACCACCGGAACCCGATCCACCACCGGAACCCGATCCACCACCGGAACCCGATCCACCACCGGAACCCGATCCACTACCGGAACCCGATCCACTACCGGAACCCGATCCACTACCAGTATCTCCGCCGAAGTTTGATCCCTGATCCATACCACCACTCTGTGAGGAATTTTGGAAGTGGTGTCCTTTTGTGGGATTTTTGAATTTCTCTTGAATTCGCTGCTTTTCTTCTGCAGGCAGGTTTTCCCAGCGCTGTTTCAATTGCTTTTTGGTTGCTGCCGGAAGGTCGAGAAAATGGCTTTGGGCTGCGCGAATCTGTTGTTTTTGCTGCGGTGGCAATTGCTGAAAGCGCTTAAATCGGGCTTGAATTTTTTGTTGCTGCGCTGGAGTGAGTTGTTGCCATTGTTGCAACTTTTGTTGTGCTATCTTTCGTTGGGCAGGGGTCATCGACAGCCAGCTTTTGGCTCCCTGTTGGAGCTGTTGCTGTTGCTGGGTTGAAAGCAGTCCCCAGTTATCTGCGTGGCGGCTGAGCAGCCGCTGTTGCTCCGGGCTCAATTCGGAAAAATCCATGGCCCAAAGTGGACTGATGGCTGTGAGTGTCAACAAGGCACACCCGGTAACAACCCGCAAAAATGTGATAAAGATGCGATTATTTTTCATCGCTAACCTCTTCATTTTGAGATTCCTGTAAATCTGCATCATCCATCATCATCAATTCCAAAGGATCAACCCAGCCCATATCATCATCCTCGAAGGAGCCCAGAAATGCGATCAGCTCCAAGCTGGGTAAGTTTATCTCTTCCTGTTTCTCCTGTGCGCGAAGAATGGGGGGAGACAGTATCTGTAGGCACAGCAGGACGATGATCAGGCGGCTCGGTTTCGGTTTCCATTGTCTCAGCAAACCAAAGATAAAATTCGATGTCTTCAGCATAAAAATCCAAGGGCTCGGCACTGGTCAGAATATTGAGTTCCGGCAAATCAGCTGATGTAATCTGAACATTGTTTCTCTGCGGTAGATTGAATGAAACCATGATTAACAGAATTGCAATCGTTGACGCAATCCCCCACAGTAGCTTTCTGGATTTTTTCCGTTCCGCTTTTTCTATGGCCCGATATTTTAATCGGCTTATTTTAGCTAAGGTCTCAGTATCCAGATCGTCCAATGATTGATCCAGTGTCTGCCGTACCATATGTTCAAATTGATTATCTGCTTGACTCATGGTCTATGTTCCCCAAGCTCAGCTTTCAACCGATCGGTCGCACGAAAGTAGTGGGTTTTTACTGTTCCTTCTGAACACCCCATAGCGACCGCTGTTTCGGCAATACTTAACCTCTCCCAGGCACGGAGCATAAAAACCTGCTGTTGTTTCAAAGAGAGTCGTTTCAGTTCTTGTTGCAATTGAGCAAATGCCTGTTTCTGTTGTGTTGCCTGTTCTGGACTGATTTCATCAATCCCTCCCAGATTGTCGAGTTGATCTGGAGTGTCTTCATTCGCAGGTTCGGAAAACCAGACGCGCCAGCGAGAACGGACAGCCTCTTTCCGATAGTAATCACGGATTTTGTTTTGCAATATCTTATAAAACAGAGCCTTCCAGTCTGGCTGAGCTTTCTGTGAATATTTGGTGACAAACTGGCACATGGAATCCTGAACCAGATCAAGGGCATCATCCCGATTATTACAGGCAAATAATGCCATACGGTATGCCTGACGCTCTATCGATTTGAGAAAATCTTCCATACTGACTATATTTATCAGAATAAGCAGTTGCTGTCAGCGCTAAGCTTTATTTGCATGTTCGATTTCAATAAATCATTTAGACTTGCTGGAAGCGAGAGGGAACCCTCGCTTCCAGCAAAAAAAGCCACAAAAAACAACAGTATTGAAATCTAGTTACTCAACGGAATCCTTGGCTTTTGTTTGTTGCTGGGTTTGTACTGCACTTTTGGTTTCCAGTGCGCTTTTGGTTGTTTCTTTGTTCTGGGTTGTCCCTTTGTTATTGGCCTTTAGCTGGGTGTTGACAGTAAGTTTGCTCCGAGTTTGTACTTGTTGAGTGGCCTTTGTTTGTTCCTGCATCTGCGTTGTGTTGTGGGCACCAGGACTGTCGTCATGCCCGCTACCGTCACCGAGTCCACCACCAACACCAGCTCCATCACCGTTTCCACCGTTTCCACCGTTTCCACCGTTTCCACCGTTTCCACCGTTTCCACCGTTTCC
>JAOZOH010000036.1:26623-27059 GCA_029933365.1 Desulfuromusa sp.
ACCGCCACCGCCGTTTCCACCGCCACCGCCGTTTCCACCGCCACCGCCTTGAGCCGCGCAGGCGGTTTTCTCAATCAGCATTGCCGAAGAAAAATCAAAGGCTACGGGGGTGAGAACAAACAGCAGAATAATCGAGAAGACCATGGGGGACATTTTCATCATTGTTTTCATTTTTTTTACTCCTTTAGTTGTTTGTTAGTTTCTGACTATCATAAAATACAGGCGAGTCGAGAAAGTTTACAGGCCAATCGTTTTCCTGATTAGTGTCGAGCTTCAGCCAGTGAGTGACATAATCTGACACACTGGTTGTGTATCATCACATGGACCACATGCAAAGGAGGTGTGTCCATGAAGATGAATCAAATTCAGTTTCAAGCTGGCCGAGCCTGTAAAATAAATTGTGTAAATGGTCATAGTTGGTTACAACCCGTAACCA
>JAOZOH010000037.1 GCA_029933365.1 Desulfuromusa sp.
CCGCTCTGCAGACTGGTGTTGCTGATGGTCAGATGAACCCGATTCCGATTATTGCGTTTGCAAAGTTCCAGGAAGTTCAAAAATATCTGACTTTGAGTGGCCATATTTTTGCTCCGTACGTCTGGGTCATGAACAACGATTTCTGGAACAGCCTGACCGACAATGAAAAGTACGTTGTCTCTTATGCTGCCAAGTCTGCGATTGTTGCCGGTCGTGGCATGGGTCGGGCGATTGAAGCCTCTGATCGGGGCCTTAAGGAACTGTCAAAGAACCTGAAGGTCAACACTCTGACCGCTGCTGAAAAAGCAGAATTCAAGCGGGTGGCAACTCCAGCAGTTAAAAATTTGATCATCGAAAAATTTGGTGCTGATGGCGAAGAATTGCTGAATGCATTTCTTAAAGCTGTCGAGTAATCGATAAATAAACTTCTGCCTGCCTCCGGAGATGATTTGATCTCTCCAGAGGCAGCTTCTTTGTCGTATCAATGAAAAACTAACGTGTTTGTTGGGGAATGAACCATGGAGTTTTGTTATCGCTGTAGTCTGTGCAGCAAAACCTTCAAAATTGAACCTGAACTGACCTTGTGTCCGGAATGTTCAAAGGGCCAGCAAGAGGACCAACCTCTGCGTGGTGTATTGGAGGTTGAGCTTCAGGGTTCTGTAGGAAAAGAGTTTAAAAATCTGGATTTGCTACCGGTTGAAGCAGAATATTTCCCCCCGGCTCCAGTAGGTCATACTCCATTGTGGGAACCTGAAAATTTAAGAAAGCAATTTGGTTTTAAGCAACTCACGATCAAAGATGATGGTGTAAACCCTACCTCATCATTTAAAGATAGAGCGTCTTACCTGGTTTCTGCTTTTGCGAAAAAATTTAAAATTCAGGATATTGCCCTGGCTTCGACCGGTAATGCAGGTTCTTCAATGGCAGGTATTGGTGCTGCTGCAGGGCAGATGATTACTTTGCTCCTGCCTAAAACAGCTCCTGTGGCAAAGTTGGTTCAGGCCCTTCAGTATGGAGCCACGGTTTACCGGGTTGATGGATCGTACGATCTGGCCTATGATATTTCCCTTGAGTATTCCCGGAGAAAAGGGGGGATGAACCGTAATACGGCTTACAATCCAATGACCATTGAAGGAAAAAAAACGGTATCTCTCGAGTTATACAAACAGCTTGGGAGGGCACCGGATATTGTATTTGTTTCGGTTGGGGATGGATGTATCCTTTCCGGAGTCTATAAAGGTTTCAGGGATCTGAAGCAGCTGGGAATGATTTCTGAAATTCCAAAAATTATCGGTGTCCAGGCCGAAAATTCAGACGCCTTGTACAGAGCTTGGACAACTAGAAAGTTTACGGCGATTCCAACCTCCACAGTGGCCGATTCTATTTGTGTCAATGTGCCCCGTAATGGCCTTCATGCTTTGGCCCAGATAAAAAGATTTAAGGGTGAGATGATGACAGTGACTGATGCTGAGATCATCGCTGCCCAGACAAACCTTTCCGCAACCACCGGATTATTTACCGAACCAGCTGGCGCAGCGGCTTTTGCCGGTTTTGTCAAAGCTGCTCCTGAACTTGATCCGGATGCGTCGATTGTTATTCTGACAACCGGAAATGGTTTGAAAGATAGTGTCTCCGCGCAGCTGGGTATCAGTATGCCGGAAACCTTAATTACCTCAGTTGATGATATTTTATAAAAAGGATTGACCCGTGATCGATTTAACTTTGCACGCAGATATTTTAGAAAAAAATATTGCCTATTGTCGGGAAAAGGGGATAACCCTCCCCACCTTTGAGATGATGAGACATCCGGAAAAGGTTCCAGAAAAGGTGAAGAAAAAACTGAAAAATACCGGGTTATGGGATGTTGACTCGGCTAACCTCTATCGAATTACCTGGAATAATCAGCCGCAGGAATCGGGAGGACTGTTTGGTGGGGTCAACCATTTTTTGTTGCCACCGGAACTGACTGGCTGCAAAGCAACTATCATCATGTTGGCGGGTCGCTGGTTTCCCACCGGGGCGCATAAGGTGGGGGCTACCTATGGTTGCCTGGCTCCCGAGCTGGTGACCGGGCAGTTTGATCCACAAAAGACCAAAGCGGTCTGGCCCTCCACCGGCAACTATTGTCGTGGTGGCGCCTATATTTCAGCCCTGTTGGCTTGTAATGCAATTGCTATTCTACCGGAAGAGATGTCCAAAGAGCGCTTTGAGTGGCTGAATACGATTGCTGGAGAGGTGATTGCAACTCCGGGTTGTGAATCCAATGTCAAAGAGATTTTTGATAAATGTTGGGAACTGAGAAAGTCAGGTGAGGATCTAAAAATCTTCAACCAGTTTGACGAGATGGGCAATCCCATGTGGCACTATGCTGTAACCGGTCAGGCGATCGAAACTTTACTGGAACAATATCTGACCGAGGGAAAACGATTTGCTGGTTATGTTTCTTCTTCCGGTTCTGGTGGGACGTTGGCCGCTGGGTACTATCTAAAACAGAAATATCCACGTTCCCAGATTGTTGCTGCTGAAGCACTACAATGTGCGACTCTTCTTTACAATGGATTCGGCGCACATCGCATCGAAGGAATCGGTGATAAACATGTTCCCTGGGTGCATAATTGTAAAGAGACCGACTTTGTGGTTGCTGTTGATGATGAAGTTCCGATGCGAGCTCTGCGGCTTTTTAATGAATCAGTGGGCAGAAAAGCGCTGATCAGTAATGGTGTCGATGCAGATTTAGCTGGGCAGTTGGATCTGCTGGGTATCTCCGGTATTGGCAACATGGTAGCTGCGATCAAATACGCAAAATACAACGAACTGACCGAAGACGATTATGTTGTTTCTATTGCAACTGATTCCATGCAGCTTTACGCATCCAGACTTGGTGAACTTGAGCAGGAAAGGGGTGCCTACACGGAGGCTGATGCTCAGAGGGATATTGAGATGCTTGATTCAATCGGGATAGATCATACCAAGGAGCTCTCCTATTACGATAAAAAGACGGTCCATAATCTGAAATATTATACCTGGGTTGAGCAACAGGGGAGAGATGTTCAGGAATTGAACGACCAATGGTACGACCATGATAATTATTGGTACTCCATGTTCGACCAGGTTGATGCCATTGATGAGCTGATTACCGATTTCAATGCCCGGGTTGGATTACTGTAGAATAACTATCGTTTGGAATTTCACAACCAGAATCCTAGGAGGCTGTCGGGCTTGATGAATCGTAGCGAGAAATTAGCTGGTTGAGGGCAGATTTTTGTAGATTTAAGAGCGAATAGCACCGCTATTTGTCGAAAACATACGGAAATATGAACCAACCAGATAAATTCGCAGTAGATTCTTGTTAAGCCCGACATCCATCCTAGATGGAGAACAACATGGACATGGCTCGTATTGAAGAACAGATAAAGCAATTAGTACAACTTGACTCTGCCGGCATGTACCTTGATGATTTTCTGCTGACCTGGGATCGTAGTGCTGACGAAATTGCTGCAACTTTCAAAGTGGCGACAATTTTGCGAGATCTGCGGAAAAACAATATCTCTTCCCGAGTGTTTGATAGCGGGCTCGCAGTGTCACTGTTCCGGGATAATTCCACCCGAACTCGATTCAGTTATGCAAGTGCCAGCAATATGCTGGGGCTTGAAGTACAAGATCTTGATGAAGGAAAGTCCCAGATCGCTCATGGGGAAACGGTACGAGAGACCGCCAACATGGTTTCTTTCATGGCCGATGTCATTGGCATCAGGGACGATATGTACATTGGGAAGGGCAATGCCTATATGCGTGAAGTCGCTGCATCTGTCAGTCAGGGATACGCAGCAGGACTTCTTGAGCAGCGGCCGACCCTGGTCAACTTGCAGTGCGATATTGACCATCCGACCCAGTCGATGGCTGATGCTCTGCACCTGATTCAATATTTTGGTGGCTTGGATAAGTTGAAAGGTAAAAAGATTGCCATGTCCTGGGCTTATTCTCCCTCTTATGGCAAACCCTTATCGGTTCCACAGGGGGTTATCGGTCTGATGACCCGTTTTGGGATGGATGTTATTCTCGCTCATCCGGAAGGCTATGAAGTGATGCCGGAAGTTGAAGCAGTCGCGCATAAAAATGCTGCAGAATCGGGTGGATCTTTCACTAAAACCGGATCTATGGCAGAAGCATTTGCTGATGCGGATATTGTTTACCCGAAAAGCTGGGCCCCATTTAACGCTATGGAACAGCGTACAGATCTCTACGGAAATGGTGATTTTGCTGAAATTAAATCTCTGGAAAAAGAACTTCTGGCTCAGAATGCCAATTTTAAGGATTGGCAATGTACAGAGGAATTAATGGCTCAAACCAAAGATAAAAGTGCTCTTTATATGCATTGCCTGCCTGCAGATATTACCGGGGTTAGCTGTCAACAAGGTGAAGTTGCCGCATCGGTCTTTGATCGCTATCGGGAACCACTATACTTTGAAGCCAGTTACAAGCCCTACATCATTGCTGCCATGATTTTTTTGGCAAAGTTCAAAAATCCGGCAGAAAAATTATCTCAGCTTGTACAGCAGAAGAGGCCAAGAATCTTTTAAATCAGCAGCAAATGCATACTATGACCCAGTACAACCACCAATAAGGATGTAAAACCCGCTAGGCATAATGAATTCAAAACCGCCACCTTAGGTCAGGAGTGGCGGTTTCATTTCTTACTAGTCCTGAAAAAACAGTCGGTTCGGATGAGGCTACTTTGTCAAAAGTGATCCGCTGATTTTTGATGGACATAAAAAACTCCGAATCGACGTTGAGGCGAAGCTTCATCTTTATAACTCAAAACTGTCTATTGCTCTGAGTGCAATACGTTTGCGTATAACCATCGGTTTTTTGGAAAGGAGAATGTTCGTTTTGCCATAGACCACACTCAAATGACTGCTCCGGGGTAGAAACTCTTGCTTCAACCTGGTTAATCGGTTAGTTTCGGGCAGTCATTTCCTCTGTTAAGGATATATAAAGTGAAAAAAGAACTGAAAAAATTTATTATTTACGTGATTGTTGTTTTTGTGATTGGACTTTCATCTTATTATTTCTATGGGTCATATCAGTCGTCTCTGTATGATGGTAGAGTCACTCCTTATATCCAGGAAGTCTTACCGAAAATATCGACATGGGATCCAGAGATAGTTAAGCAATGTATGGCAGCAGAGGTTCTGAAAACTGTTACGGATGAAAATCTGCAAAATATTATGGGGGCGCTGGCTCAAATAGGGGAACTTCAGAGCATCGGGGAGATGACATTCAAAAAGAAAGCAACTGGCGGAGCTGGTGATTTGGTGCAAGAACCAGTTATTACCTATACAGTGAACGCTCAATACTCAAGCGGAGAAGTAAAGGTAACCATCAGTCTTCTGGATAAGGGGGACTCTTACAAGGTTTACCACTTCAATTTTGAATCTGAGGCACTGTTTAAATAATTGTTGAGATGCTGACGTTGTAAAAAGGCCACTCTACGGTGTTGTAGAACGGCCTTTTTGCTTGGTCCTCTTATTCCTTTTTATGCAACCATCCTTGATAAAGATTTAAACTATTTTGGGAGTGGCACAACAAATACTGGTCGAGTTGATTTTTTCAGTACTTTTTCGGCAACACTTCCCAGAAAAGCCTGTTCAATTACCCCTTTTCCATGAGTTCCCATAACAATCAAATCCACATCCAATCGCTCAGCAGTCTCTAAGATTTTGATGACCGGATGGCCGATTGCAACCTCTGCCCCGGCAAAACGGGCTAAATCTTCAGGAAAATTTGCCAGCTCTTTTTTCGCAAAATCGTCCAAATCCTCTACTAATTTGTTCTTGGCTTCATCCAGATGACTTTGCTCAAGTTCTTCCAGTTTATCTGCTCCCAGCATTGAAGAGATATACCCGCGCATGGAGGAATCGACCTGTGGAAGTACGTGTAGCAGATAAATCTTCGCATCATTGCGCCGACCAAGCATAACCGCGTGTTTAAACGCAAATTCGGCATTGGGAGTAAGGTCCGTGGGCACCAGAATTTTTTTGTAAAATGGCAGCATAATTACACCTCTGTCAGAAAGTGGGTTGATAAACAGTAAAACTTTCAGCAAGAATTTCTTTTACAAAGATTATAGCTTATTTTCTGCTGATTGCATTTACTTGTTAGGAATGAAATTCTAAAATGGCGTCGTTAGCAATTTATCAAAATTGAAGGAAAATACGATGCGAAGAGAGTATAAACAGATAAAAAGTGCCGATGTTCCTGAACTGTTGCAACGAGGGGCGGCAATTATTGATGTTCGTCGTCTAGAAGAGTGGCAAGCAACTGGAATTGTTGAGGGAAGCCAGCTATTAACGTTTTTTGACGAGCAGGGGAACAGTCAACCGGAAAGGTGGTTGCAACAACTCAATTTATTGGTTTCCTCTGATGGTCCTCTGGTTCTTATTTGACGTACTGGTCTGCGGACCAGGTTGGTCTGCGAATACCTGCTTGAAGTGACTCCGCGTGAAGACATCTATAACATTTCGGATGGAATTTTTGGTTGGCTGGCTGAAGGATTACCAGTCACATTGCCATGACTGACATTCTGCTGGTACAGCCTCCTGCGCTCATTCCCTCTGAACCACCACTCTCGTTGGCAATTCTCTGTTCATCATTGCGGGCAGCGGGGATCGGTACAAAAGTTCTGGATGCCAATCTGGATGCCTATCTTTATCTTTTGGATGGGGAACGACTGTCAGAGTTGGCTGGAGACAACCCGAAAACTTCTATCCACCGGGCGTTAAAGCATCGTCAACACTCTCTTGACCTGTTGCGCTCTCCAGAGGCGCTGAGCTCATTTTCCCGTTATAGTACCGCTGTCCGTTATCTGAATCTGTTACTAAGTCTCTGGTCTGTTAACCAAGATGAACGCTTAACTTTAGGGGATTACCAATATAAATCCCACTCTGTTTTTAATCCTGAAGATTTAAACTTATTCAGTTCCGGTCAAGCCAGAACATTGTTTTATTCCTATTTTGAAACCGAACTCCTTCCCACGATTGCGGCATGTCAGCCGCATCGAGTGGCTATTTCAATTAATTATCTGCATCAGGTTTTTCCAGCCTTTGAACTGGCCGGATTGTTGCGCCGCCATGATCCTGATTTACAATTGATCGCCGGAGGTGGGCTGTTGACCTCCTGGCAGGAGGCATTGCGCCAAAATAATTTAAGGTTACCCCCCTTTGATCATCTGGTTTTTGGACCAGGAGAAGCCTCACTTGTCACGCTGGCAACGGAGCGGGGTCATGTCGATCGGTATCTTGCCGATGCTGCCACGATCAACTTTACCCCTGACTTCTCATTTGCAGAACACAATCGCTATTTTACTCCCCAACCGGTCTTGCCTGTCAGTGCATCGCGTGGTTGTTACTGGCGAAAATGTCTATTCTGCCCCGAAGCCGCAGCTCCCATACATCCTTATAGCAGCTACAACTCGGGTGAATTCCCCGATCTGTTGCTGCAACTGAGTGAAAAATATGCCGCAACCAACTTCCATCTCACCGATAATGCGATTCCGGTCAACATCTTAAAAGGGATGGCAGAGCGTCAGGTTGATCTGCAACATTTATCCTGGTTTGGATTTGTGCGCTTTGAAGCGATATTGGAAGATCTTGACTTTATCCGGCAACTCGCCGCTGGTGGCTGTCGTATGTTGCAATTAGGACTGGAAAGTGGTTCACAGTCGGTTCTCGATACCTTGGGGAAGGGGCTTAAGCTGGAATCAGCCGTTAAAATTCTCAATAATCTGGAGGAAGCCGGGATCGCCAGTTACGTTTATATTATGCTTGGAACTCCAGGTGAGACTGAAGCTGACGCTGAAATGACTTTAAACTTTCTGGAAGAGTATGCGGAAAAAATAGGTTTTCTCAATATTTCGATTATGAATTTGCCACGTGGCTCTGAATTACTGGATAACCCTGAACTGTATGGAATAGATAGCTCCCAGTTACGCGATGAGAAAGGTTCTCTTGGTCTCTATCACGAATTTCATTCAGCAACCGGCTGGGATCGAGCCGCTGCGCGTAAATTTTTAAATCAACGCCTGCTTGGATCTCCACTTATCCGCAAGATTGTCAAGCGTGACCCGCCCCTGTTCAGCTCCAACCACGCCTTTTTCTTTACTTAATTAATCCCAGCATTGTCCAAGTTTATATTTAACCTAGATTCCAAATCTCCCCCAGCCCTTCTTTGCTAAAGAGGGGAGTTTTAAAACCTCCCCCTTAGAAAAAGGGGGATTGAGGGGGATTTTTCGTATCCGATTCACTTCTTTGGATTGAAAATATTTGGCAGATCGTAACCGAAATAGCGCAGACACATCAGTAGCAGGGTGACCGCAGCGGCTTCATCAAGGTTACCGATGATCGGAATGTTGTCGGGGATGAGTTCAAAAAATCCTGCGGTCGGGTTCAGCAGATAAATCACTGAGAGCAGGCCAAGGAGAAATATTCCATAGTTTTTCACGATCAACACCGTATGAGAATTTAAGAATGGCTTTAACCATAGCATATTCTATTGGCTTTGGTTGCAGCCTGTTTTTTTGCCTGTAGAATTTAGTGCAGAGGTCTATCTTTTATATTCATACGCAAAGTAAAATATATGCAAAACAATATAAATTTTCTCACGGAGTAAATAATTATGGAAAAAAGGCTATGGCTTTTATTGGTATTTTTGTTCAGCTTGATGCTTGTAGGTTGTCAGACGACAACAACTCATTACTTAGGGGCTAAAGCTGATGAAGCAGATGTGGTCAGCCTGGCTGCTGGTCAGGTTGAACAGCAACGCTGGCAGGATCTTTATATAACCGTCGATTACTCGTATGATCGACAGGGTAATCGATTGGATATTGACGGGGCGTTATCTTTTTCTGACAGCACCAAGATCAATTTTTCCCGAGTGCGGGATTTGAAATTGAAGCTGTTCCTGTTGGATAAGGATATGCGGGTTGTTGATTATCTGAATATTGCCCGGACTCTGAGTGTCAGTTTGGATGATGAGACGATATTTGCCAAAAAACTGGAGTTAAAGGAAACAGTTGTTGCTTTGACTTTTGGCTATGAAGGCTCTTTTCGTGATGATGATCCCGAATCGCCTTCGAGCGAGCAAGTCTGGAAGTTGCCCAAACGTAAATTTTGAACTGTATATTTTGAAACTAGGAATGGCGACGATTTGATCGCCATTCCTGGTTGTTTGTTCTGTTTTCTACCTTTTTGAAAATATTCACCGGCGTGGTAGCATCGCCAACCTTTCTCTTCCAGAGGCATTAACTTGGAAGATTGCCTAACAAGGACATTAATAAAGTATATGAATACGATTGATATTCTTCAGATTTTGATCGAAGAAACAGGTCTGCAGCAGAATCAGGTAAAACAAACTGTAGGACTGCTTGAAGAGGGAGCAACGGTTCCTTTTATTGCCCGATATCGAAAAGAAGCTACCGGAGAGCTGGATGAAGTGCAAATCCGCCAGTTACAGGAGCGGCTGACATATTTTAAGGAGCTGGATGAACGGCGGCAAACCATTCTTAAATCAATCGATACCCAGGGGAAACTGACGGTAGAATTGCGCTCCAAAATTACTCTCTGTCGGCAGAAGACTGAACTGGAAGATATCTACCTGCCCTATAAACCGAAGCGGCGTACTAAGGCGACAATTGCCAGAGAGCAGGGTTTGGAGCCTTTGGCTGAGCAGATTCTTCAGTCGGTTGATCCCAACACGCTGCTGGAATCATTAGCTATACCGTTTATCAACCCCGAGTATGAGATTACCAGTGTTGAAAGTGCGTTGCAGGGAGCGGGATATATTCTGGCAGAACAGTTTTCGGATATTGCTGAAATCCGTGCGATGGTTCGCGAGCTAACCTGGCAGCAAGGGTTGTTCGGTTCACAACCGGCGCGCGGCAAAGCTGGGATGGTCAGTAAGTTTGAGATGTACTACGATTTCAGTGAACCGCTGCGACAGATTCCTTCTCACCGAATGCTGGCAATGCGGCGTGGCGAAAAAGAAGAGATCCTGCAGTTGTCGCTTGAGGCTCCTGAAGAAGAGATTTTTTCACGCCTCGGTCGGATGTTGATTCCAGAATCAAATCCGTATCGCAACTGGCTCAAATTGGTGATTGATGATGCGTACCACCGCCTGATAGCACCATCGATCGAGGTTGAGCTGCGTTTACAGGCAAAGAAAGCTGCCGACGAAGAGGCGATCCGGGTGTTTGCAGAAAATCTGCGTAATTTACTGCTTGCAGCGCCAGCGGGTAATTACCGGGTTCTTGGTGTCGATCCTGGTTTGCGTACCGGCTCCAAGTTAGCGGTGGTTGACCCGACCGGTCGATTTCTTGACCATGCTACGATCTATCCACATACTGGCAGGGGGCGGATTGATGAAGCACAACAGAAATTAATCAGTCTGATTGATAGCTACCAGGTTGAAATGGTTGCCATTGGTAATGGCACTGCTGGTCGGGAAATGGACCAGTTTGTGCGTCAAAGCTTGAAAATAGTGGGGAAACAGTTACCGGTGGTAATGGTGAGTGAGGCGGGTGCCAGTGTTTATTCAGCCTCTGATATCGCCCGAGAAGAATTTCCCGATCTCGATCTGACGGTGCGCGGGGCGATTTCCATTGCTCGCCGGTTACAGGATCCCTTAGCCGAGTTGGTCAAGGTTGACCCCAAGAGTATCGGTGTCGGCCAGTATCAGCATGATGTCAGCCAAACTGCCTTGAAGAAATCTCTGGGGGAGGTGGTGGAATCGTGTGTTAACTATGTCGGGGTTGACCTGAATACCGCCAGTTGGGCGTTGCTTAGCTTTGTTTCCGGAATTAGTGAATCCCTGGCCAAGTCGATTGTTGGTTATCGAAATGAAAATGGGATATTCAAGCAACGGAAACAGTTACTCAAGGTTCCCCGCTTTGGGCAGAAGGCCTTTGAGCAAGCGGCGGGGTTTTTGCGGATTCGCGATGCTGAACAGCTATTGGATAATACCGCCGTTCACCCCGAACGCTATAAATTGGTACAGCAAATGGCTACCGATGCTGGAGTTGACCTGCGTAAATTAGTTGCAGAAACAGCACTGCTCGATGCCATTGATCTCAACCGCTATGTGGCAGAGGAGGTTGGTCTGCCAACCTTGCGTGACATTATCAGCGAACTGAAGAAGCCGGGGCGTGATCCGAGGGAAAGCTTTATTTCGACCAGCTTCCGTGAAGATGTGATGGAAATCAAGGATCTTAAAGAGGGGATGAATTTGAACGGCGTCGTCACCAATGTTGCGGCGTTCGGAGCTTTTGTCGATATTGGTGTCCATCAGGATGGCTTGGTCCACATCAGCCAGCTCGCTGACCGGTTTGTTAAAGATCCCAACGATGTAGTGAAGGTCGGGCAACAAGTGCAGGTGCGGGTGCTGGAGATTGATCAGCAGCGTAAACGGATTGCTTTGACAATGCGTAGCGGAGAAGTGAAAGAGAAGAGTGCTACTTCGAGGCAACAGAATAAAAAACCGGAGCGGAAAAAAGTACCAAAAGAAAAACCCCAAAATACCAAGACCGATCTTGCTGCTGCTCTGGAGAAATCGGGATTTCGAATCAAGAAGGGGAAGTAACGGTTTGTGGATGAGACTATAAATGAAAATCCATACAGCCAGATTGCAGTTGGATTTCTTAGTGATATAATCTCAACCGTACCGTTCCCCACCGATCTCAGGATGAAGGTTTACCGACAGAGAGGTTCACTATGGACGTTTCTAAATGCATGAGGACAAAACTGGTTCTTGCCAAGCCGGACTGTGATTACAAAAGTCTGTTGTGTAAAATTGCCGATACCGTTCCACGGTTGGCCTACATCGTGAACGAAAATTACAAGCTGCTGGGAATTGTGTCTGCAGTGGATCTGCTCAAAGAGATCGTCCCTTCATATATGGATGCAGATCTGGCGAGTTCTTTGGTTAATGGCGCTGACTTTCTGCACAAACAGTTAGAAAAAGTTAAGCATAAGTGTGCCAGAGACATCATGGTCACCGAGTTTTCGTTTCTATACCCTCACCATCAACTCCTTAAAGCCGATGCCATTATTGCTGAAAGAGGTTTCAATACTCTGCCTGTGATTGATGAGCAGGGTAAAATTCTTGGAGAAATCACTCGTCTGGATATCCTTTTACACCTTGTTAATAACTGCACAGAGTTCAACCTCAATGACAAGGATCTCGTGGATCTCTCATTGCTCTAAACTCGCGAGTATTTAGGGCGTTCTAACAAAATTTGCATAGATGAATGGAGTATCCCGTGTTCTGGATAGCAACAGCCATATTTCTGGTGGCTTATGCACTTATTATTTCTGAAAAGATCCACAAAACCAAGGTCGCCATGTTTGGTGCAGCTCTCACTCTGATGACCAAAGTCCTGCATCAGCAGGAAGCATTTAATGATATTGACCTTGGCGTCGATTGGAACGTTATTTTCCTTCTCATCTCCATGATGATCATCATCAACATCATGACCAAAACCGGGGTTTTCCAGTATGTTGCCATCAAATGTGCCAAAGTGGCTAAAGGTGAACCCTTCAGGATCATGGCTCTGTTTGCAATTATTACTGCTGTTGGCTCCGCTTTTCTCGATAATGTCACCACGGTTCTACTCCTTGTGCCAGTTACATTGTTTATCGCCGAGCAGCTAGAAATCAATCCTATCCCCTACCTGATTACCGAGGCTCTGGCGTCCAACATTGGTGGTACTGCAACTTTGATTGGCGATCCGCCGAACATTATGATCGCCTCCAAGGCCGGGCTGAACTTCATGGATTTTATCTACCATCTGTCTCCGGCTATCATCATTATTTTCCTCTTCTGGATGCTGGCCTGGAAAGTGGTTTTTGGAAAAAGGTTGTATGTGCCTGATGAACTCAAGAAGAAGATCATGTCCCTGCAGGAGAGAGAACAGATCAAAGATCCTGTGTTGTTGAAAAAATCACTGCTCGTTCTCACCCTGACCATTCTTGGATTCATGTTGCACGGGATACTCCATTATGAACCTGCCACAGTCGCTCTCATGGGGGCGACAACGCTACTGTTTATATCAGGAGAAGAGCCGCACAATATTCTTGCCGAAGTGGAGTGGCCGACCATCTTTTTTTTCATCGGTTTGTTCATCATCATCGGGGGAATTGTCAAGGTTGGATTGGTGGAAGATATGTCACGAGCGATGATCGCCGTTACTAATCCCCAACCCGAAAATATGACCGTTCTTGCCATGGTCATGCTCTGGTTCTCGGCTATTTGCTCCGCGGTTGTTGATAATATTCCCTTTGTAGCTACGATGAACCCTTTACTTATCGATATGGTGCATAAGGTCTATGGTCTGGATCCAGGGACGGCAATGGTTGAGCACATTCAAAATCAAGCAATGATGCCGGTCTGGTGGGCTCTTGCTCTCGGTGCCTGTCTCGGTGGTAACGGCTCCCCTATCGGCGCATCTGCCAACGTTATAGTGGTTGGTTTGAGTGAAAAAGCCGGATATAAAATTACCTTCACACAATTTCTTAAATACGGTCTGCCGGTCATGTTTTTGACTATTTTCCTGTCGATGATCTATGTCTATGTCCGTTACTATTTCCTTAAATGGTATTAGCAAATTGTGATGATTAAAAAAGGGCGGCCAATCTTTGGCCACCCTTTTTTGCAATCTCAACAGAACAATTTACTTTACTTGCCCCACTTTTCTCTGATTCGCTGCACAGCGGTTTCGACATTTTCACGTTCACCAAATGCAGAAAGGCGGAAATACCCTTCACCACTGGGGCCAAAGCCGCTACCGGGGGTGCCGACGACGTGGCATTCATGCAGGAGTTTATCAAAGAAATCCCAGCTACTCATCCCTTCGGGTGTTTTCAGCCAAATATAGGGGGCGTTAACGCCACCATAGCAGGTAATCCCAGCTGCGGTGAGGCCGTCCAGTATAATCTTGGCATTTTCCATATAGAAATCAATAATTTCTTTAACTTGTGTCCATCCCTCATCGCTATACACGGCAGCTGCCGCTTTTTGAACCGGGTAGGAAACACCATTAAATTTAGTACATTGGCGGCGATTCCAGAGTTTATTGAAGCTGTATTTTTCACCGCTTGCGGTGGTTCCCATAAGTTCTTTCGGGACGACGGTCAGGCCGCAACGAACACCGGTAAAACCAGCTGTTTTGGAGAAAGAACGGAACTCAATCGCGCAGCGTTTGGCCCCTTCAATCTCATAGATGGAGTGGGGAATATCGGCCTGAGTAATATATGCCTCGTAGGCCGCATCAAACAAAATGACTGCATCATTTTCAATGGCGTAGTCAACCCAAACTTTTAACTGCTCCTTAGTGGCAACGATTCCGGTTGGATTATTAGGGTAACAGAGATAGATGATATCAACTTTTTCGCTCGGAAAATCTGGATTGAAGCCATTTTCTTCGGTACAGGGCATGTAGACCAGTCCGTCATAATAACCTTTCTCATTAATTTGACCACTCCGGCCAACCATAACATTGGTGTCATTATAAACCGGGTAAACCGGGTCACCGATAGCCACCTTATTACTCAGATCAAAAATATCAAGAATATTACTGCTGTCACATTTAGATCCATCGGAGATAAAGACTTCAGATGTTTTGAGATCAACCCCGAGGGGCCGATATGCTTTATCAATGATAATCTGTGAGAGCCAGTCATAACCCTGTTCGGGGCCATATCCATGAAAGGTTGTTTTATCGGCCATTTCATCAACTCCCTGATGAAATGCTTTAAGTACTGCAGGAACCAGCGGTTTTGTTACGTCGCCAATCCCAAGGCGGATCACGTTTGCTTGTGGGTTAGCCTGGGTAAACTCATTAACCCTACGACTGATCTCTGGAAAGAGGTAACCCGCTTGAAGCTTTAAATAATTATCGTTGATACGTGCCATGTAGATTTCTCCAAGGGTTTAGTAAAACAGAGGTCGTTAGAAGGGTAACCACCTCATCATCAGATTTGAATGGGTCGTTATTTTAGTCGGCTTTTTCTTGAATCCATCCTCCAGCTTTCTCCACATCTCTACCGAGACCATGGAAGGTTTCACAACCAGAAATGATCAATGTTACGAGAACCAGTAGTAATAGCAGCATTTTTTTCATTTTTATCTCCTGTCAGTTAAACCTGTATCAGCTCAGGCCCAAAACATCCTGCATATCATAAAGACCAGAATTCTTTCCTTGTAACCATTGGCAGGCGCGTACTGCTCCACGGGCGAACATATCACGGCTCATGGCACGGTGACTGATTTCTATCCGTTCTCCCATACCAATAAAATAAACGGTGTGTTCACCAACAATATCACCACCACGGACTGTTTGCATGCCGATCTCCTCTCTGGTTCGTTCTCCACACATCCCTTCACGATGATAGTTGGCAACTTGATTATAATTGCGCCCCAGGGTCTCTGCAACAACTTCGCCCATGCGGACTGCTGTTCCGGAGGGTGAGTCCTTCTTTTTGTTGTGATGCAGCTCCACGATCTCAACATCAAAGTCATCACCAAGGATTTTTGCAGCTTCTTTGAGCAGCTTGAAACAGGCATTGACTCCAACGCTCATATTGGGGGCAAGAACTACCGGAATCTGTTGAGCATATTTTTCGACCTGAGTTTTCTGTGCGGGGGTGAATCCGGTTGAACCGCTGACGACCATTTTCCCAAGGTTGGCACAAATTTCCAGATTTTTCAGGGTGACTTCAGGAAAGGTAAAGTCGATCAGTACGTCAGCATTTACCATAGTTGCAGCCAGGTCATCGGTGATCTGCACTCCCAGTTCACCAACTGCTGCAAGCAATCCCGCATCTGTACCAATGTGTGGATGGCCCGGTCGCTCTATTGCGCCGGTTAATTCCAACCCATCCGCTTCTTGTACTGCCTGAATCAATCGGCCACCCATGCGTCCAGCAGCTCCGACAATTGCAACTTTCATATCATTAATCCTTTAAACCACAGAGGCACTGAGACACAGAGCAAACAAGAAAACGAACATGACAAAAGGGTTTCTCAGTGTCTCAGTGGTGAATCATTTTTATTTTATCAAATTATGCTTACGCAGCACCGCTTGTAGTTTTTCTAGAGTATCCGCTTGCATGGCAACCATCGGGAGACGGACATCGACACGGCATTTACCCATTAACGCAGCAGCGGTTTTTACCGGAACCGGATTCGATTCGATAAACATTGCCTGGTGGATATCAAGTAGCTGCAGGTGTAATTGTTGTGCATCATCCCAGCGGTTTTCCTGAATTGCTTGAACCATAGTTTTGACCTGTTTTGGCATAATGTTCGCGGTGACTGAAATGACCCCTTTAGCACCGCAGGCCATCAATGGCAGGGTGAGGAAGTCATCACCGGAAAGAACGTCAATTTTGTTGCCGGCACGGGCAATAATTTCACTCGCCTGAGTGATATCTCCAGAGGCTTCTTTGATCGCAACAATATTTTTAATCTCCGCCAGACGAACAGTTGTTTCAGCAATCATATTGATGCCAGTTCGACCGGGAACATTATATAAAACTTGTGGTAGAGCAACGTTTTCCGCAATGGCTTTGAAATTCTGGTAGAGCCCCTCCTGCGAAGGTTTATTGTAGTAGGGGGCAACCAGCAGTACTCCATCGGCTCCCATTTCCTTGGCATGCTGGGAAATTGCTATCGCTTCTGCCGTGGCATTGGAACCGGTCCCGGCAAGAACCGGAACCCGTTTATTGACCTGCTCAATACAGGCTTTGATAACCTGATCATGCTCTTTATAATCCAAAGTGGCAGATTCACCGGTAGTGCCGCAGGGGACGATAACGTCGGTGCCGTTCTCAATTTGAAATTCAATCAGCTGGCGGTAGCTTTCTTCAGCAAAATTCCCTTGGGCATCAAAAGGGGTGATGATCGCAACCATAGATCCTTGAAACATGTTGTCCTCCCTGTTTTTTGGCTAAGTAAAAATTATTATGACTTAGCCACTTTATGACATTGTTACTTGATTAATTGCAGCAGTTTTCAGATTTTTTTACCGTTTCTGTCTGCGCAGTATTTGATAATGTTGAATCAATGGGCCGTACGGGCGCTTTTGTGCCACAGGCGTTAAGTACCAGCAGCAGAATAAAGAGGCTGAAAAGATATTTTATGCGCAAAGTTCGATGCCCTCCTAAGATGATTTCAATCGAGCCAGTTCCCGTTCGACTGCTTCTCGTGCGGTTCCGCCGGTTGCCTTGCGGGCATTGACCGAGGCTTCCAGGGTGACAAAATCGTAAATATCATTATCGATCAGAGCAGAAAACTCTCGAAATTCAGCTAAACTCAACTCCGGGATATCCTTGCCCGTTTCGACACAATAACGCACCGTTTTGCCAACCACTTCATGTGCCTGGCGGAAAGGCAATCCCTTGCGGACACAGTAATCAGCCACGTCGGTTGCAGTGGAAAAACCACGTGCCGCCGCAATGCGCATGTTATCCCCTTTGACTTTCATCTCAGCGATCATATCTGCAAAAATTTTCAGGCTTCCCTTGACTGTATCAATGGTATCAAAAAGGGGTTCTTTATCTTCCTGCATATCTTTGTTGTAGGCCAGAGGCAACGATTTCATCAAAGTTAATAGTGACATCAAATTGCCATAAACCCGGCCGGTTTTACCACGTACCAACTCCGGGACATCAGGATTTTTTTTCTGCGGCATGATGGAACTCCCGGTGCAAAAAGCATCAGAAAGTTCGATAAAGTCAAAATTGGCACTCGACCAGATAATTAACTCCTCCGACAGGCGTGACAGGTGCATCATCAGAATGCTGGCAAAGCTACAAAACTCGATGGCAAAATCGCGGTCGGAAACACTGTCGAGGCTGTTTCTGGTGACGCCATCAAAACCAAGTTGCTCGGCAACCCATTCACGGTCGATGGGGAAAGTGGTTCCGGCAAGGGCACCCGCACCAAGTGGCAGCTGATTAAATCTGACCCGTAGATCACGGAGTCTGCTGCTGTCGCGGGAGATCATCTCCCGGTAGGCAAGCATATGGTGGCTATAGAGAACCGGTTGAGCGGTCTGCAGATGAGTAAACCCCGGCATAATAACGTCAAGATTTTTCTCCGCTTGTTGGATCAGAGCACTTTCCAGTTTGCTGAGATAATTAAGAATGGTATCAATTTCATCGCGCAGGTAGAGGCGGATATCAACGGCAACCTGATCGTTACGGCTCCGCCCGGTGTGCAATTTTCCACCGACAGCGCCGATCCGTTCTATCAGTCGCGCTTCGACATTCATATGAATGTCTTCCAAGGCGACAGAAAACTCCATCTCCCCGGCCTCTATATCATGGAGAATCTCATCCAGTCCGGCAATAATCTGCTTTGCCTCAGTGGTTGAGATGATCCCCTGCCGCCCCAACATCTCAGCATGGGCTTTAGAACCCTGGATATCATAACGCCCAAGGCGCTGCTCAAATCCAATCGAGGCAGTAAACTCCTCAACAAATTTGTCGGTTGGTTGGGTAAATCGCCCCCCCCATAGTTTGTTCTGAGTCATGGCTTTCCTTGCGGTTCAGTTGTGGGTGAATCGGTCGTATTTTCATCTTCTAAAGGAAGACAGTCCCATTCCTCCTTTTCCAGGAATTTCCAATGACCATCTTCGAGGGGGCGAAAAATACTATGCAGCTTGAGTGGAATCCGGCTGGTACGTGGATCAAGCTCATGAAAGAGCGGTAGATTGAAATAGAAGAGGCGGTTCATGTCGCAAAAGCGCAAACGGCAGACTGGTAATCCTCCAAAGTCATCGCAGCTAAATTCGCTCTGTTTCAGTTTATTGATCTTATGGTTTTTGTGCATGAGCACTGCTGAATGTCCAAAACATGTTTCGCCATGGAGTCCCTCACAGTGGCTTTGTCCTGAGGCATTGATGAAGAGAGTTATTGTGTCACGTACCCCTGGTGTGTCAGAAAGATATTCACCGTAAAACCCATTGACAACATCGCGGTAGGCTGGGTGTTCAGGTTTTGGGTTGAATTCGATAACTGCGAGTAAATCAAGGTGCTGTTTGGTGGCGAAAAAAAGTTCATTGGCATGATCAATAATCGTACCGATGTTTGACTCGTACAAGTTCCGATAGATATAGTCAAAACAAATCAAAACCATGAAATTGAAACAGATCGGACGACAGCGAAAGAGGGTAAAAATTTTACCTCGATAGAGATCATGAAAGGGATCGAGAGACTCACCACCATAGAAAGGATGACTCTTGGCTTCAAGAAAGATGCGCAACCGCCCACTTGATTCTTTTACGGCAATGACACACCAGTTGACTGGGACATCATCGATATTGCCAGAATTGATATCATGCAGAACTGTATCCAGTGTTTCACTGTTATCCTCAGGCCACCGTTCCAACATCTGACGGTAGTCAGCTAGACGTAGATGTTCAACTCCGAAGACGGTGACAGTATTTTCACGAAACTGGTCATTAATGATCGAAAGAGCTTCATCTAGAAACTGCACTGGTAAGCTCGCCTCGGGGAAGAACAAAAAATTTAGCTTTTTGAGGTTCCCTTCTCCGGTGGCAACCAGCTCGAGAACTGAGCGAACTTGATTCCACTGTTCCTGAGGGTTACTGATGCGAAAGCCAACCTCAGCGGCTTCAAGTTGCACTGGTAGCTGTGCAATCATAGTATGCTTATGATGACCGCGTTGAATTTCAAAAAGGATCTCTTTTTCGATGATTCGCATCTGTGTCATTCCATTGTGTCAGGCAGAATCAAGGCTTGTCCAACGAGCTGACTGTGCACAATCTGCTCGTTGGACTGCTTTCCTGTTGAAGTTATTTGCTCTGAACTCTTTGCATGGCGGCAATCCGCAGACGCAGGGCGTTCAGCTTGATAAATCCTTCGGCATCCGCCTGATTGTAAACCTCATCAGCCTCAAAGGTCGCAAAATCAACATTGAACAGGCTGTCGGTTGCTGAATCACGTCCGACCACCCGGCAATGTCCCTTGTATAGTTTAACCCGTGCTTTGCCATTGACAGTTTTTTGTGTTGCGTCGATCAGGGACTGCAACGCAAGGCGTTCTGGAGCAAACCAATAACCGTTGTAAATCATCGCGGCGTAACGGGGAACCAGCGAATCACGCAGATTCATCACTTCACGATCCATGGTGATCTGTTCAACCCCACGGTGGGCTTCTTCGAGGATCGTCCCGCCGGGAGTTTCATAAACACCGCGGCTCTTCATCCCGACGTAGCGATTTTCCAGAAGATCAACCCGGCCAATACCGTGTTTGCCGCCAAATTCATTCAGTTTTGCCAGCAAGTTGGCAGGAGAGAGGCGTTCCCCATTAATGGCAACAGCATTCCCTTTTTCAAATTCGATATCAACATATTCCGGTTGGTCAGGGGCATCCTCTGGTGCAACTGTGAGGACGTACATCTCTTCCGGGGCTTCAGCCCAGGGGTTTTCCAGAACGTCTCCTTCAAAAGAGATATGCAACATATTGCGATCAGAACTCCAGGGGAATTTTTTGCTGGTTGGAATTGGAATTCCACGCTTCTTAGCATATTCCTCAAGGGCGGTACGGCTGTTTAAGTCCCACTCCCGCCAAGGGGCAATAACTTTGACTGCTGGGTCAAAATGGTAATAGGAAATTTCAAAACGAACCTGATCGTTGCCTTTTCCGGTCGCGCCATGAGAAACGGCATCGGCGCCCTCTTGGGCAGCAATTTCCATCTGTGCCTTGGAAATCAATGGCCTGGCAATGGACGTGCCGAGAAAATAGCGCCCTTCATAGATCGCATTGGCGCGGAACATCGGGAAAACAAAATCGCGGACAAATTCTTCTTTTAGATCGAGAATGTGACAGCTGCTGGCTCCGGTATTTTTTGCTTTTTCCGGAATGCCGTCCAGCTCTTCTCCCTGACCCAGATCAGCTGAAAATGCGATAACTTCACAATCATATTCTTCAACCAGCCATTTGAGGATGATCGAAGTATCCAGCCCGCCAGAATAGGCGAGAACTACTTTTTTGACGTCTTCTTTTTTAGCCATTTTCTTACTCCTAAAGTCATGCGATGGCTTGGCCATCAAAGTTTGATTAGTGCTAATTCAGCCAATTCAAAAATATTCCCCTCTCCTGAGGGAGGGTGAGGGGGAATCTAACCCCGAATTGCCGTAAAAAGCCCCCTCATCCGGCCTTTGGCCACCTTCTCCCTTGGGGAGAAGGGCTAAGCAGGTCAGAGTTTGATTACATAGGTATCAGCCATGCGATCATGCAGACCCTGTTTTTGGTCATCAAAAGCAACCATCAAATAGCCGATACCAAAGATAATTCCCGAAATGAATTTTGCCGGGATTTCGCGAAACGCAGCCCTGCCATAACCGAGGGATGTTCCGTCACGGCGGATCACTTTAATTCGTAACGCCATCTTTCCCGGTGTTTGTCCACAGTAGCCAGTAAAAAAAACATAGTAGGCAAAACTGAGAGCAAAACCAAATAACTGTACCAGGATGGCTATATTTCCGACAGCACCTTCAGCTCCGCCACTGCTGGCAACTCCAGCCACGGCAAGCAGTGACCCGAGTAAAAATTGCAGCACAAAAACAATAAATGCATCAATGAAGGTCGCGACCAGGCGCATCCAGAATCCCGCTTTTGGCAAAGCATCTATTTCAGCCTGAGCAGGGGGTTTTGTTGTATCTGTGTAGGACTGATGTTCTGGAGCTGTTACATCCGCTGGTGTTTCTGTCTGCTGCGTTTCCTGTTGCAGCTGGAAGCTCTGTTTGCATTTCGGGCAGTTAACCCTGCTGATATCCGGTGGAAGCTGTTTTTGATCAATCTGTTTGCTGAAGCCACAGTGAGGACAGGTAATCTGCATCGGTTAACGCGCCATCAGGGTTGCCAAAATCGCTTTTTGTACATGCAGACGATTTTCGGCTTCATCAAAAATAATTGACTGTGCTCCCTCAACCACTTCATCGGTAATCTCTTCGTCTCGGTGAGCGGGGAGGCAATGCATCACCACTGCTTCTGCAGCGGCGAGCTTAACCAGAGCGGCATTGATTTGGAATCCGCCGAAAGCTTTGATGCGCTCCTGTTGTTCTGCTTCATGCCCCATGCTGGCCCAGACATCAGTATTAAGAACATCCGCCCCCTCTGCTGCTTCGCGTGGATCGTTGGTCAATAAAATCTTTGCTCCAGATTTTTGCGCTTGAGCAACAATTTTACTATCTGGCTCATACCCTTTTGGGGTTGCTATCCGTAGCTCAAACCCTGCGACAGCTGCGGCATTAATCCAGCTGTTGGCCATGTTATTACCGTCACCGATCCAACAATATTTCAGATTGCGATAATCTTCTTTGTGTTCGGTCACGGTAAACATATCTGCAACGAGCTGGCAGGGGTGGTAGAGATCACTCAAACCATTGATCACCGGAATATAGCTGTGTTCGGCAAACTCCTCCAGTGCGGTATGGGAATAGGTTCGTGCCATGACGCCGTCACAGTAACCGGACATGACTCGGGCGGTATCTTTAATTGGTTCACCGCGACCCATCTGCGTCGTTCCAGAATGGAGAAACAATGCATGGCCACCAAGCTGGAACATGCCAACCTCAAAAGAGACCCGCGTACGGGTGGAACTTTTCTCAAAAATCATCCCTAAGGTTTGCCCTTTGAGCAGCTGGTGGGGAGTTCCCTCTTTCTGTTTTTGTTTCAGTTCCCGGGCCAGAGAAAAGATGGATTCCAAATCTTCCAGAGACCAATCCGAGAGAGCAAGAAAGTCTTTGTTCATTTTATTCTCCAGTTTCTATTTCAGAAAAAATCTTATCCAGTATTTCGATCATTTGGTCGATCTCTTGTGGAGTTACAATCAATGGTGGAACAAAGCGCAGAACCTTTTCAACGGTACAATTGATCAACAGACCGCGTTCCAGGGCGGTTTTAACAATCTGTCCACCCTCAATTGAGAGTTCCATCCCCAGAATCAGGCCGCGACCACGGACATTCGTGATAAATGGGTATTTATCCTGCAACTGTTCCAGCTTTGTGCGTAGATAGTCACCCATGGCGACACAGTTATCTATGATGTGGTCTTCAAGGAGGACTTTCATTGCTGCAACCCCGGCTGCAGCTAGCAGTGGGTTACCCCCGAAGGTAGAACCGTGAGTTCCAGGACTTAGTGTTTCGGCATATTTTTCTTTGGCAACCATGGCACCGATCGGAGGCCCTGCTGCTAATGCTTTAGCCAGTGTCATCACATCAGGTTCAATGTTGTCATGCTGATAGGCAAATAATTTTCCGGTTCGCCCTAGACCAACCTGGATTTCATCAAAAACCAGCAGTAACTCTTGCTCATCACACAGCTTTCGAACTGCTTGTAAATAACCTTCTGGAGGACAATTGATGCCACCCTCACCTTGAATTGGTTCCAGCATGATGGCGCAGGTTTGTGGGGTGATTGCAGCTTTGATTGCCTGAATATCACCAAACGGAATATATTTAAACCCCGGGATCATTGGGGCAAAACCAGCCCGGATTTTTTCCTGACCCGTGGCACTGATGGTCGCAAGGGTTCGCCCGTGGAAAGAGCCCTGAGCGGTAATAATTTCAAAGCGGTTATCACCATAATTATCAGCACTGTATTTGCGCACCAGTTTTAGAGCTGCTTCATTGGCTTCAGCTCCCGAGTTACAGAAAAATACCCGATCACCAAATGAGTTCTCGCAAAGGATTTCTGCCAGTTCAATCTGCTGTGGAATATGAAAATAGTTGGAACAATGGAGCAATTTACTAGCTTGGTCCTGCAAGGCTGCAACAATTTTGGGATGACAATGGCCGAGATTGTTGACGGCAACACCAGCGAGGAAATCAAGGTATTTTTTGCCATCGATATCGGTCAGCCAGCATCCCTCACCACTTGCGGCAACTAGAGGGTAGCGTCCGTAGGTTTTGGCGATATGAGCCAATCCCCTGTCGATCCAGTTTTGTGATTTGTTCATCAACTGTACCTCGCCACAACTGTTCCAATCCCCTTATCGGTAAACATTTCCAACAGGCATGCATGCTCCATTCTTCCATCGACGATGTGAGCTCGCGTGACCCCTTCTTCAACAGCATCGACGCAACAGTTCACTTTTGGGATCATCCCACCGGAGATCGTTCCATTGTTAATCAGATCGGGAACGCGTTGAATGTCGATGGTGGAAATGAGTTTGCCCTGCTTATCTTTGACCCCTTCAATATCGGTCAGTAAAATCAATTTCTCAGCTTTGAGTGCACCGGCAATTCTTCCAGCAACCAGATCGGCATTGATGTTGTAAGTTTCACCATTCAGACCACCGCCGATCGGAGCGATAACGGGAATAAAGTTGCTTTCTTCCAGGCTTTTGATAATGGTCGGATCAACCGATTCAACTTCACCAACCATACCGATATCAATGATTTCTGGAGTCAGGGTATCTGGATTGACTGCGGTCATTTCCAGTTTTCTAGCCTGAATCAAGCCGCCATCCTTGCCGGTAATACCAACAGCTTTCCCGCCATAGCGATTAATATTGGTGACAATTTCCTTATTGACTTTACCGCCGAGAACCATTTCGACAACATCCATGGTCTGGCTATCGGTCACCCGCATTCCCTGAATAAACTGACTTTCGATTTTCATTGCTTCAAGAACCTTACCTATTTGTGGTCCACCACCATGAACTACAACCGGATTCAGGCCGATATATTTCATCATAATGATATCGCGGGCAAAGCCTTCTTTCAGTTTTTCCTCAACCATGGCATTCCCGCCATACTTGATGACAATAATCTTCCCATAAAAACGCCTGATCCAGGGGAGCGTTTCCATCAAAATATTGGCTTTTTCAATCAGTTCTTCCATTGCCATGATTTTATAACCTTTTTGCTGAATAATGAGTCGCTCAACAAATAAAATAGCTATTATAGAATATAACGCGACAGATCCTCGTCCTGGCTGATTTCTGAGAGCCGTTGTTGAACATCTTTGGCGGCAATATTCACATTCTTTTCGGTCAGTTCTGGAGCTGTAAAAGACAGATCTTCCAGAAGTTTTTCCAAAATTGTGTGGAGGCGTCTGGCTCCAATATTTTCAGTCCGATCATTGACAGTTTTGGCAATTTTTGCCATTTCATGAATTGCTTCATCATCAAAATCGAGTTGGATGGTTTCAGTTTTTAGCAACTCTTTGTATTGGCGAATTAAGGCATTTTTCGGCTCGGTCAGAATTCGATAAAATTCCTCTTCACCCAGACTATCCAATTCGACCCGGATCGGAAAACGTCCCTGCAGCTCTGGGATCAGGTCGGATGGTTTCGCAGTATGAAATGCCCCCGCGGCAATAAACAGGATATGATCGGTTTTGATCGAGCCATGTTTGGTGCTGACGGTACTCCCCTCAACAATAGGGAGAATATCCCGTTGTACCCCTTCGCGAGAAACTTCAGGGCCATGTGTTCCCTCACGACTGGCAATTTTGTCTATTTCGTCAATGAAGATAATCCCATTCTGTTCGGCACGCTCACGGGCCAGAGTGGTGACATTCTCCATATCGATGAGTTTCTCAGCCTCAGATTCTATCAAATGCAGCCGTGCTTCACTGACCTTAACCCGTTTACGTTTTGAGTTTTTGGGGAACAGATTGCCGAACATCTCCTTGATATTCATCCCCATCTCTTCATTTCCCTGTGGGGTAAAAACCCCCATGGTCGGCATGCTGCTGACTTCCACTTCCAGTTCTATGAAGCGCTCTTCCAGCTCTCCCAGCCGCAACAGCTTGCGTAACCGGTCGCGGGTATGCTGCCGCTGGTCCTGTTTGTCGGGTGATTGGTCGGTTTCGCCGGGAAGGAGCAGATCCAGGAGTTTTTCCTCGGCATTCTCTTCCGCTTTGAGCTGCATCTTTTGTGTTTCTTCTTCTTTGACCATATTGATGGCGAGTTCGAGCAGGTCACGAACCATACTTTCGACATCCCGACCAACATAGCCAACTTCAGTGAATTTACTTGCTTCAACCTTAATGAACGGAGCTTGGGCAAGTTTTGCTAGCCTTCGGGCAATTTCAGTCTTCCCCACCCCGGTGGGACCAATCATGATAATGTTTTTCGGTGCAATTTCATCGCGCAATTCAGCGGGAACCTGTTGTCGACGCCAGCGATTTCTCAATGCAACAGCGACTGCACGTTTGGCATCGTTCTGTCCAATAATATAGCGATCCAGCTCGGAAACGATTTCTCTAGGGGTAAAATTGTTCACTTTAGGACCTCAATGGAAATTTTGTCATTGGTGTAAATACAAATGTCAGCGGCAATATGTAAAGCTTCTTTGACGATCTTTTCGGCGTCAAGATCGGAATGGGCAATCATTGCGCGGGCTGCTGCCAGGGCAAAGCTGCCACCGGAGCCAATTGCAGCAACGCCATCATCCGGTTCAATGACATCTCCGGCTCCAGAAATCACCAGGCTGACATTCTTATCAGCCACAATCAGTAGGGCCTCCAGTCGACGCAGCATCTTGTCGGTGCGCCAATCTTTAGCCAGAGCGACAGCGGCGCGCGAGAGGTTGCCATTAAATTCCTGCAGTTTGGCCTCAAATTTTTCAAACAAAGTAAAGGCATCAGCGGTGCTACCAGCAAACCCGGCAAGAATCTGGTCCTGATAAAGTCTGCGAATTTTTCGGGCGTTATGCTTCATCACCGTGTTACCCAGGCTGACCTGCCCATCACCCGCAAGAGCCACTTGTGAACCATGTCGAACGCAGCAGATTGTCGTTCCTTTAAACATTTATGACTCCCAGAATTTTCAACTCAACTTGCATATTTATTTTTTCAAGGTCACCTGAGTTAGTCGATGACCTCTAACAATGTTAAATGGTAACAAATAACATAAAGAGGGACTGATAATAAAGGTCTAAAGCAACTATAACAGAGGAAGTACTCGGGAGTTTAGGGGGCTTTCAGTTTGGTAAGG
>JAOZOH010000119.1 GCA_029933365.1 Desulfuromusa sp.
CTCTAGTTAAGAATTAAAAGTTAATCTAATATCTCACTAAAAACCCGCATGAAATTGCCACCAAGAATCGCGATAATTGCGTCATCAGCATAGCCCCGTCTCAATAGCTCTGCAGTAAACTCACCCAACTCAGCATGGGTGTCAATGACGTCATGGGACTCAATGGAAGGAACCATCTGCAGGAAATCAAGATGACTGTCACAAAGATCAAAACCAAGGCCAACGTGATTCAAACCAACAAGTTTAACAATGTGATCTACGTGGTCAACAAAGTGTGCAACAGTCACATTCAGTTCATTGTCACGGATAAATACATTGAGGGCATTCATCCCGATAACCCCACCATTGGCGGCGATAGCCCTGATCTGGTCATCAGTCAGGTTGCGCATCGATCCGGCAAGGGCTCGACAATTCGAATGGGAAGCGATAATTGGCTGTGTCGCCACATTGATCACATCCCAAAAGCCCTCATCGTTCAGATGACTGACATCAATGAACATGCCGAGCGCCTCAGCTGCTTCGATCAACTCTATGCCAAATGGGGTCAGCCCCCCTTTGCGCCCCTCACGGGTGTCAACAAAAAAAGCTCCATCGCCTGCATAATTACGACGGCTCCACACTAGACCTAATCCACGCACCCCGAGCTCATAAAAAATCCGCAACAAGCGTAAGTCATTCTGGATTGGATCAGCCCCTTCGAGTGAGAGAAATATCGCGAGCTCACCAGCAGCTTGGGCGGCATAAGCCTCTGCTGATGAGCGACAGATGCGGAATTTACCTGGTGTTTCAGCAATTTCTTCGTGCAGATAGCTGATCTGGTCGAGAGCCTTGCGTAAACCCATTTCAGGGAGAAACAAATCGTTGATAAAGATCGCCGAAACAATCAGATTAAACTCACCAGCTTTGAAATGGGGCAGATACAGACTCTCAATGACTTTTATCTCTCCCCTTTCGCGCCGGTTAGCGACATCATAGGTCAGATCAAAGTGGGCATCCAGAGTGAAGGCCCGCCGGTGAAGGTCTGCTACATGTTCAAGATATTTCTTTTCCAAAATCTTTCCTTATCGATTCTCAGATATTAAACGATTCAATTCCCAGACCTGGAACATCCCCAAGAGAGACACGACTCCCCCGATAAGACATACCGCCAAGAGAGGGATTGATACTACAGAAAAGTGGCGCATCAAGATCGAAACGGTTTATACAGGTTCGGCTGGCAGCCAAATGTGCCACCGCAGTGACACTGACATGCGATTCCATCATCGATCCAAGCATACACGGGATCCCGGCAGCCTCCGCGATTGCCACAATTTTAAGAGCATTATAGATTCCACCACATTTCATCAATTTGATATTCAATCCGTCAACCGCTCCCATATTGACCAGTTCTAAAGCATCTTGAGGAGAGAAAATACTCTCGTCAGCAACAACTGGCAAAGAAAGATGTTCCCGAACGTAGCGCAACCCGTCAAAATCACGCGCAGCAACTGGTTGTTCCATCAGTTCAATATTAATTTCTCGTGCCGCAAGTTCTTTTCCAACCTGGACTGCTTCCTTAGGACTCCAACCCTGATTAGCATCAATCCTAAGTTTTACTCCCGTACTAACTGCTGCTTGAATAGCATGCAACCGTTGAATGTCTACTTCAGGATCGCCACCCACTTTAATTTTGAGGATTTGGAAGCCCTCTGCCAGTCTTTTCTGGCTCTCAGCGACCATTTTCTCCGGGGTATCAAGACTGATAGTTATATCTGTTTCAATATCCTGCGCTTGTCCACCAAGGAGCTGGTAAAGCGGAATTCCAAGAGCTTTTGCCCTGAGGTCATAGATAGCCATATCAACAGCTGCTTTTGCTGAAGTATTACCAACCAGGCAGTGGTTAAGACGTTGAAAAATAACTTCGGATGTTTCTATTTCCAACCCGATGATATTGTGACGAATATGCTCAATGCCACCAATAATTGCAGCGACAGTATCGCCTGTGATCACCGCTGACGGAGCCGCACCACCAAAACCAAATAAACTGGAATCGGTCACCACCGTAACGAGAACGTTTTCTATTTCAGTTACTGTGCGTAGCGATGTTTTAAAGGGGGTCACCAGCGGGATAGTGACTGTCTTGATCTGAATATCTGTAATTTTCATAAGTCAATCCGTCATAAACTATAGCGGTTAACAGAAGTGAAATTTGCTGCTCGTTGCCGGGTAAAAACAGGATCGTCTTCGCGAAAGCTATCCAATCTGACCCAGCCACTGGCGTGGATATAGCGTTGCTCGCCCAGAGAAATGGCAACATGGGTCACTTTATCAGGACTGTTGCTGAAAAAGAGTAAATCACCTGGTTGCACATCTTGATAATCAGTGGAAATCCGATAATTTTGCTGTTGCTGCCAGGCATCACGAGGAAGCTGTACCCCATGCAGTTTAAAAACTGTTTGCACAAAACCCGAACAGTCAAACCCTTTAGGGCTAATACCACCCCAAAAATATTGATAGCCGAGAAATCCCCTGGCAAGTGAAATAATATTTTCTGGATTAAATTCAGCGATTGCCCCGAAGTGTCGCTTTTCTGCCCATCCAGTGGTGCCATCGGGCAACTGGATACGATACCAGCCATCCTGTTCGTCAACGGCAGTCAGCGTACATCCAATCACTGCATCCCGAACCCCTGCAGAGGTGTGGGAAGGGTGTGTATAAATACGGATAAAATGGTGACGAACGAGAACCTCACTCCCTGAGGCAGATAAGACACTGGAGACTAACTGCTCTTTTGGAATCCAGCTCTGATAGCCATCAGCCTGACGAATGAGGGTATGAGTTTCTCGCTCTTCAAGTAATTCAACCTTCTCACCAAGGAGACCCTGCGTGGTGACAGCAGATGTGCTTGAAGAATCACGATAATGGGTACTGACACTGACATTGATCATACCGTATTTCGACATAATATTTCCCACCTAAAGAGGCAGAGGAATCTGCCTAAAAATCTTGAAATTGATCAATTGCGGCACGATTATAACCTTTGCTAGCAGTAAATAGCTGGCGAGTGTAATCCTGCTTGAGATTTCCACTCCGCAGCTGTTCAGCACTGATTTTTTCAACCACAGCACCCTGGCTCATCACTGCACAATTCTCACACATGTAGGAGATAACAGCCAGATCGTGGCTGACCATAACATAGGTGAGGTTGCGCTCTTTCCGAATATCCTGCAATAAATTCAGGACTTCCGCCTGGATCGAAACATCCAAAGCCGAGGTCGGCTCATCCAACAAAATAATTTCTGGCTCCAGAATCAAAGCGCGAGCAACAGCTACCCTCTGTCTCTGTCCGCCAGAAAGCTGGTGTGGATAGCGAAAACGAAACTGCGGCCCCAGGTCGACCTCACTCAGCACCTTCTCCACACGCTGATTTATATCACTGAAATGATGAATGGCAAGTGGCTCTTTGAGAGTTCTGTCTACCGTGTGCCGCGGATGCAATGAACCATAGGGATCCTGAAAGACCAATTGAACCTTCCGATAAAAGGCCAGATCTCTTTTCGGACCAACCTTTTGCCCGTCAATCTCTATGCAACCCTCCCAATGATCAAGTAATCCCGAGAGACAATTCAGAACTGTTGATTTTCCGGAACCAGACTCCCCGACCAGCCCGAAGCTCTCTCCCTTATTGACTTTAAAAGAAACATCTTTCAGGGCATGGTTCGCCTCGGCTCCATGACCAAAAGTAATATTTAACTTTGATATATTCAGCATCGTGATAATTATCCTAACGATGGAGCAGAAAAGTCAGCATCAAGCCAGGCTAGATCTCTTTCCAAAGTTGCCAAGCGGGTATTCTTCCCATCAATTCTGGGCAGACAATTCAAAAGGCCCTGAGTGTATGGATGGGTTGATTTATGCAAATCGGCAGCTTCGATAACTTCCATGATACGGCCACCATACATAATAATTATCCGATCACAAAACGATGCGACCAACTCCAGATCATGGGAGATAAAAAGCAACCCCATGCCGCGCTGGCTGACCAGATCATCCAGAATGGCCAGCACCTGTAGCTGTACCGTAACATCCAGAGCCGAGGTCGGTTCATCGGCAATCAGCAGGCTGGGTTCCGGGATCAGCATCATCGCAATCATGATTCTTTGTCCCATACCGCCTGAGACCTCGTGGGGATAGAGGCGATAGACCTGTTCTGGGTTTCTGATTCTGACAGCGTTTAACATTTTCAGCGTCTGCTCGCGTGCCAGTGTTTTTGAAACCTTGCTATGGACTATATAGGCCTCACTGATCTGTTCACCGACTGTTCTGACAGGGTTCAGTGAATACTTGGGGTCCTGCATCACCATGGAGATCTCTTTCCCCCTGATGTAGCGCATCTCTTTCTCACTGAAAGAGAGAAGATCCTGGCCTTTGAATGAAATTTCATCAGCTGAAACTCTGGCATAGGGAGGCAGTAATCGTAATACCGCACGGCCTGTCACCGACTTGCCTGACCCCGACTCACCGACAATACCAATTTTTTCTTTTGCCAAAGAAAAGCTGACGTTCTTAACCGCGTGAACGTCCCCTTTGGGCGATGGAAAAATGACGTTGAGGTTTTCAACGCTTAGCAATGTTTTAGAATTTGTCATTTCATTTATAACCATCCATGATGATTTCATAAAAAAGTATCAATATTGCGACGCTATCATCAGTCATCACTCTTGGGGTCGAGAACTTCACGTAATCCGTCACCAAGAAGATTAAAAGCCAGGCTGACAATAAAGATTGCCATTCCCGGCATGGTGATAAGCCACCATTGATCAAGGATGTAGGCACGACCGCTCGAAGTCATGGCCCCCCATTCGGGCGAAGGTGGCTGTGCACCAAGGCCAAGAAAGCCAAGCCCTGCAGCGGTGATTATAATGCCGGCCATATCCAGGGTCACGCGCACAATGAGAGAGGAGAGACAGAGCGGCATCACATGGCCGGTAATAATCCGGATCGGACCTGCCCCCTGAAGTTTGATGGCCCGGATAAAGTCTGAGTTGCGGATGGTGATGGTTTCTCCCCGGGCAATCCGTGCATAGGGTGGCCAAGAAGTAATGGCAATTGCAATGATGGCATTTTCAATTCCAGGACCGAGGGCAGCAACAAACGCCAAGGCAAGGATCAACTTAGGAAAAGCGAGAAAAATGTCGGTGATCCGCATCAGTACAGTATCAATAAAACCACCGAAATAACCGGATACTGTGCCAACAATAATTCCTACCGGTGCAGCAATAATCGCAACCAGACCAATGACGTACAGTGTCAGACGTGAGCCCCAGACAACCCGGCTGAAAATATCTCGGCCAACCTCATCGGTGCCAAAGATATGATCAGCAGACAGGGGTTGCAGGCGGTCGCTTAGATTCGTCACAAGGGGATCAAATGGGGCAATCAGGGGCGCAAACAAGGCGATCAGCGCTAATCCAACAATGATAAGCAAACCCAGAACAGCCAGACGATTCTTTAGAAACACCAATAGGCCAAGGTAAGCTCGACCCAGTGCCGCTTGCAGTGCCGATCCTGGAGTATCGGTTAGAAGCCATTGTTTTGAACTGTTATTGGTTGTTACTTTTTCTTCCATCAGCTTATTTTTACCATGAATTAGAGGATCAGCGTGCCCTTGGATCAAAAACCTTATAGAGAAAATCTGAAAAAATATTTACCCCAAGAAAAATACTGCCAACAACAATCGTGCTGCCCAGCACAGCATTCATATCAGCATTAAGTAATGACTTAGTGAGATATTGCCCAAGACCAGGCCAGGCAAAAATTGTTTCTGTCAAGACTGAGCCTTCAAGTAACGATCCAAAACTGAGGGCAACAACAGTGATAAGAGGGATGGCACAATTACCAAAAGCATGGCTCCAGATAACCTTCCACTCAGCAACACCTTTCACCCGAGCAGTTAATACATATTCCTGGCGCAACTGCTCAATCATAAAAGAGCGTGTCATCCTGGATATGTAAGCCATACTGAAATAGCCCAATAGTGTTGCTGGCATAATGAGATGATAGAGGGCATTCCAGAAAATTTCCCACTCACCGGCCAAACCAGAGTCTATCAGCATAAAACCTGTGACCGGTGTGACTAGCCCCTCATAGAAAACATCAACACGCCCCGGGCCAGGGAGCAGACCAAGCTTGGCATAAAATATCATCAAAGCCAACAGGGCCAGCCAAAAGATGGGCAGTGAGTAGCCTAGCAGCCCGACAACCCTTGATACATGGTCCAAGAAGCCACCCCGCTTAACAGCAGAGATAACTCCTAAAGGAATACCAACAAAAACACCAAACAACGTAGCTAAAAACGCCAACTCCATGGTGGCAGGAAAGACCCGTAGAATGTCATCTAAAACAGGTTTTGCGGTTAAAACCGACATGCCGAAGTCACCCCGCAAGACACTTCCCAGATAAATAAAGAACTGTTTCCACAAGGGAAGATCTAATCCCATGGCAATTCTGGCACGTTCATAAACTTCATGGGAGGCTTTATCACCAACAACAGCAAGAACCGGATCAATTGGAACAACTCGCCCAATCAAAAAAGTGATCAACAAAAGACCCAAAAAGGTGATCGCCACCATGATGAAAAATTTTAATGTCTTGATCACAGCCGTTTGAAACTGATTTGGGGAGAAGATTTGCGCCATTTAAACTAACCTGACTGGATATCAATCATGTGTCGATAACTGCACAAGGTTGGTATCCCAGCAGTCACTCCGTTGTGGGTGACTGCTGGGATATTTTGGATGATACTTTATTTGGTTACGTACTGATAGAAGTTACTGTCAAAGCTTGGTCCAAGGATAAAACCTTTAACATTAGCTCGCTTAGCTAAAATTTCGATATCCTGGAACATGATCACGAAAGGAGAAACCTGCTGGTGCTCCCGCTGTAATTCAAGATACATCTGAGCCCGCTTAGCTGTATCTCTTTCCAGAACCGCCGCATCGGCTTTTTTAGTCATCTCAGGAATAGCCCAAGCATTTCTCCATGCCAGAGGCTTCGATTTGGCATTATCTGAGTTGTCCGGATTCCGGGCAAAGGTATCAGCATTGGTATGTGGATCCATGTAGTCGGGTCCCCAGCGACCGATGTAGATATCATGATTTCTGGCACGATACTTTGTCAGGGTCTGCTTCCCCTCACCGGGAATGATTTCTAGTTTGATACCAGCCTGGGCAAATGTTCCCTGAATGGCAATCGCCATGGATGTGGTTGGCTCATTGTTCCGGGTATCCATGGTGACGGTAAAGCCTTTTTCCAGTCCAACTTCCTTTAGTAGCGCTTTGGCTTTTGCCACGTTCAGAGAGAATGGTGTCTCTTCGAGGGCGCCAAGGAAACCTTTTGGCAAAAATGCCTGGTGGATGGTTGCTTTACCATTAAGCATGGTCTGTTCCATCCCCTTATAATCAATCAGATATTTAAGGGCTTGACGGACCTGTGGAATCTTAAGGTATTTATTTTTTTGATTCAGCCCCAGATACCAGACCGCACCTTTCGCTTTTTTGCGGAAAACTATATTCTTGTTACCTGCCAGCCCTTTAATGTCGTCAGGTCCCAGATTTCTGGCAATATCGACGTCCCCTTTTTCAAGGAGTAACCGCTGGGTTGATGATTCAGAAATATGGCGGATAAAAACACGCTTAAGCTTTGCTTTATCTCCCCAGTAATTATCATTCCGATCCAGAATCAGGGATTCGGAAGCTTTCCATGCTTTGAGTTTAAACAGTCCAGAACCAGCATAAGCAGTTTTCAGCCATCCATAACCGAGATCGCCATCTTTTTCATGAGACAGAACCTCTTTTTTATCAACAATTGAACCGGCAGTTGATGTCATGCAGTAGAGAAAGAAGGTTGGTGCGTATGCTTTGTTGACGATAACCTTAACCGTGTAATCGTCAATCTTGGCAATCGTCTGTTTGACATTCTCAGGTGTAAACCCGAATTGAGTTAAAATAAAAGCTGGAGATTTATCGAGGATGACGACACGTTGCAGGGAAAATACGACATCATCAGCAGTCAGTTTATTTCCTGAGGCAAACTTGATTCCTTGTCGGATTTTGAAAGTGTAAGATTTACCATCAGGCGAGATAGTCCAACTTTCGGCAGCAATACCAAAAATATTGCTGACGTCATCAACATCATAGCCAATAAGTCGATCGTAACTGTTGCCAGCATACTCAGCACCAGTAAACTCAAAAATTTCAGCCGGATCAAGAGTAATCATGTCGTCAATACTGTTAGCCATAACCAACGTATTTGCTGGAGTTGAAGCAGTGACCACCTGAACTGAAAAAAGAATCAGCGCAATCGCAAGTAAGCAGAGTTTTTTCATGATGTTCCTCCTTTGTGTAAGATTCACTCAGTGGTGAATATCCGATAAAATATAAAGAAGTATACTAAACATTTAGTGAATAGCTAATGAGTCAAGATTTTACTGATAAAATCGGCCGCACGTTCAGTTTGCGGATTATCAAAGAAATCGGCAGGTTTGCCGGTTTCGATAATTTTCCCTTCATCCATAAATAGAACCCGATCGGCCACCTTTTTAGCAAACCCCATTTCATGGGTCACAACACACATGGTAATTCCCTCAGAAGCTAA
>JAOZOH010000120.1 GCA_029933365.1 Desulfuromusa sp.
CACCACTCCATCCACAACGACCGACCCCCGATGATTTGCAACCTGCAAACTATAGCGACCAGGCAGGTTGGGTGATGGCAACGTCACCTGCATCTGCTGCTTCGATATAAATTCAACTGTTTCAGCCACGACAGGGATAGGGACAACGGCGACCCCCATCTCTCGTTGAGTAACATAGATAAAATCACCAACAATCTGTAAACCTCTCGAGAGACCCGGCATAGAAATATTGTTCAACAGAATTGGTTTTTCCGGGTTTTCAATATCGACAACAGTGATTCCGCCATGATGACTGGTAATAAATGCTTTATGATCAACCACCCTGATCTCTCTACAAACCCCGGGGATCTCTAGTGAACTAAGAATGATAGGTGCTACAGGATTTGCCACATCAACAATCAGCATGCCAGAACGTCCATTAGCAACGTACGCAGTTTTATCTTTCACCTGGACAGATATGGCTAGATCAAACTGATTCATTGGGAAGGGCGTCTGCAATTGGCTCAAGTAGTTTAATTTTGCATCATTGACTATTTCATAGATCAGCAAGCCTTTATTTTTACTGGCGATATAAACCAAATGACCATCTAAGGCAACATCCAAAGCATGAACATCGGGCAAAACAGCCCTGACAACTGGGTGCTGAAGATCTGCAATATCAACGAGTTCAACTCCAGAAATCCCCTTCGATAACAAGAGATATTGATCAGCTACCGCAATGCGCATAGCCTGCAAGTTTGGCCAGGCAGCAACCGGCTCAGGCTGACTGGGCACAGAAATATCAAAAACCTCAATCCCTTTTTTTGCCTCAGCAACAAAGAGCAACTCGTTATGAGTTGTAAAAGATTCACCCCAGCGGGACGTGATAGTCGTAATACTTGGTTCTTCTCCATCAAGTGCGCGTAGCGACACCCCACCCCGTGCATCCGCAACGTACATCCAATTATCCTTGATAAAAAGATCGCGGGCTCTTCCCGGAGTTCTGATTGTTTTAACCGCTTGCCGCGATGACAATGATTTTCTGTCAACAATCAATAATCCTTTGTTGGATCCAGCAACAAATAAATAGTCAGGTGTCTCAATAAGAGTGCGTGGATTTATATTTAAATTGACATACCCGGGAGAAGAGCCGATAGCGTGATCGATAATCCGTAGACCGAAAAAACTATCTGAGACATAAACCTTCCCCAACCCTGCAAAAATCTTCTTAGCCGAGCCAAAGTCAGTACAGTGGTGTAACATTTCTGGCTGGCTGGCATTTGCAAGGCGATACGAGGAGACACCACTTTCAGTAGCCAC
Organism: Desulfuromusa sp.; assembly: GCA_029933365.1. Next base: position 1,300 of record JAOZOH010000120.1, read on the forward strand.
ATACAGCTGTTCATGCTGAATAGCAAAATCATTGAGTCTTTCATCAAAACTCAGCGATCCGGACAAAAGTGGCATTTGCGGCATGTTCAGCTGGTAAATTTTGATTTGTTTCCTTTCTGCAGCAACATAAAGGAACTCACCTGCCAGCGTTACTTTGGAAACATTCGAACCCGCATTAATAAGCTGCACCAACTCAACTTGTTCCGGTTGTCGAACATCATAAACCAGCAGCCCAGCTGAGCCAGCTGCGACATAAAGAAAACCATCAACAAATTGACTCCCCATCGCGAGGGATTCAAATGAAATATCAGCAGTATGGTCCAGAAGTCCATTCGGCAGGATCTGCATGATCGAAACACCCAACTGTCCACACGAAAGATAAAGATAATTGCCGTTGCGATGGATATCGATAATCGTCCTGCCAACTAAATACTCTTTCAGTAATTGGGGCTGTTGTGGCTCCTTAATATCCAGAACCTGAACTCCTCCCCCATCAGCCGCTAGATAGATAAAATCACCTGAGAGCAAACTTGCATTGTAGGTCCCATCGAGGGGGTAAGATCCAATAATTGCCTCACTGTTATTCACATCAACAAATAAGCTGATGGTGGTGTTGCGATCAAAGCCACTCCCATGCAAATCAAAGACTGTCGAGGTTCCTAATGATAGTAATCGTTGCGAGGGCGTCTCTAAGTGCAAGCCGTTTGTAGAAAAGGCATAAGAGATAAAATAACTTCCAAACCAGAAGAGTGCCAGCCCCACCCCACCAAAAAAAATCACAGCCACAACTGCAACCAACAGACGCTTCATTAGCTGACACCTTTCAATTGCAGAGATTTTTCAACAAGTGGAAATTCAACCTTGATTTGAAACCGACTCCCCTGTCCAGGAGTTGAAACCAAATCTAATTCCCCATCCATCAAGTCAACCAATTGTTTGACAATTGCAAGTCCCAGCCCGGCACCACCCCTCGCCATAGGACTATCTGCCTGATAAAAAATCTCGAAAATCTTCTGGATATCTTCTGCTTTCATACCACTGCCAGTATCAGCGACCTCAAAGACAAAAGAACCACTGTTCGTACTTTTTTGGTTACAGCTCAAACGGATGGCAATCGAACCGGAGGAGGTGAATTTTATCCCATTACCAACCAGATTCATCAAAATCTGCCGCACCCTGATTTCATCAGCTCTGACTTTCCAGCGGCTGTTCAAAGAAATATCGACCGTGATGGTAAGCCCCTTGTCCTCTGCCTGAGGAGTCAATAGTGTAGCAACATCCTGAACCAGTTGATGGAGTTCAAACTCACTTTCTTCAAGGGACAGCTTTCCGGCTTCAATCCTGGAAAAATCGAGGACATCACTGATCAGATGAAGAAGTTGCTCTCCCGATTTCTGCACGGTACCAACAAGATCCTGTTGCTGTTCACTCAAAGGCGTACGCAACAGCAATTCGTTCATCCCCAGAACGCCAATTAATGGCGTGCGGAGTTCGTGCGTCATGCGTGAAAGAAAATGTGACTTTGCCTCATTAGCAGAAACGGCCCGCTGGCTTGCAATTTTAAGTTCTGAAACCGCTGCACGCAGTTCTGCGGTTCGATCAGAAACTGTCTGCTCCAGATATATTTGATGCTCAGCCAAACTGGCTTGGTGCAATTCAATTTGCGCCAACATCCGGTTAAAACCATCAACCAGAGTACCGATTTCGTCGCTACTCACCTTCTTCGCCCGGATAGAATAATCTTTATCCTGTGAAATATTCTCCATCAAAGCGGCAAGCTGCACCAACGGAATCGAAACTGGTTTTTGTAGACGACCTGCAAGCAACCAGGAAAGGAAGATCAGCAGCAGCAAAGAAAAAGTTATACTAAATGCCACACCACTCAAATGCCCATAAAGACGGTGCAGATCGCTCAAAAGATAGAGGGTACCGATTTGTTTCCCTTCATACAAAACTGGAGAGAACAAACTGAAATGTTGCATACTGGAAAGTTGGTGTTCCGTCGTTGAGGTCGTCCAGAAAGATTTATGAGCTTTCCTGAAATCGTCATGCAGAGATTGCAAGACAAATTGAGAATCCTGTTGCTTTAAATATTCAGCAACCGCCACCCCCTTCGTATCAAAAAGGTAAGCAGCATGAATATTTTTCTGTTGCAGCAGTGATGCAAGCAATGCCTCAACCTTGGAATATTGACCTAAAACAAAAGGCTGTTGACTATTGGCAGAAAGAGTACTGGTTAAAACTCTGAGCTCCTGAGTCAGTGCAGTCCGGGACGCATAGACCTCGGCAACCAGCACAACGCTGCTGACAATGAGCAGTAAAACTGCGCTGGAGAACATAATGACCAGAGTCAATTTTGTTTTAATCGATAAATTTTTTAGAAATTGAGTCACAAACCACCTGAATCAGTCAGCAAAGAGAGGTAAGATTGATGGCGTCGCAAAAAGTCCTCCCCACGGTGTTGCAGCGGTTTTTCAAGACCTTGACATACCATATGTATGCCTTCGTCCTTAAAAAACCACTACGCCTTGTAGGACGGAATTTTTGCTTAGCCATCTGATTCATTTTGCGAGTGCATCAAGATTAACAATTTCTGCCAAAAAATAGAAGGAAAAGCCCCCAAAGTAAAAACTGTGTCGTTGATCCTGATTGCACATTTTTCCGGTCTGCTTTAGAGTGACGCTTTTTCAGCCAAACTATTTAAACTGGAGCGACAAGCATGACAGAAATCTCTCTTCCAGCAAAACGTCAGGTCGGACATCTGACTCTCCTGCGGCAAAATCGAAAAATTTCACTGGCCGAATACAATACCCTGACAACTGACGAACAACTGCATATGATTCATCAAGCGCAGGGCAAACAAAAATATGATCTACTGATCAATGCGCAGCAAGTAGAGAAACTGGTCCCTCAACTCCACCCGCAAGAGCTATACCTGACGATCAATGAACTCGGTGCTGAATATTCTACCGAGTTACTCATGCTGGCCAGCACCGAACAGTTGACCACTTTGCTTGATCTTGACTGCTGGGATGAAGACAATTTAAGTCCGGTTCTTTCACTGTATTGGCTGGAGCTTCTCCTCAGTACTGGCACTGAAAAGATTTGCCAATTGGCGCGGCAGATGGAACCTGAAATTCTCACCCTGTTTCTCAAAAAACACCTGATCATCCTCCGGGGATTAGAAGCCTACGATGATGATGATGCTGAAAATGCCAAGCGCATGGAAGGTCTCTACGATGTAGAATATTTCAGTGAAAATGCCGCGAAAATTATTGGTGCCATTCTGAAAATCTGGATGGAACAAGAACAGGAGAGCTATCTGCTGATTATGGAGATGATCCGCAGTGAGAACACTTCTGTTTTGGAAGAAGAAGTTTACCAAACCCGCAGCAATCGTTTACTCGACCTGGGAATTATCCCCAGCATCGAGGCAAGAGAAATTTATAGTTACAGAGATCCGGAGACATTCAGCCCCGGAGGCAAGAGCGATTTTCACCTGGAGTCTGACAATCTACAGAATCCGGCAGCTCTTCTTGCCCAGGCCGAGCCACACAGCCTGCTTGCCGAAATTCTTGCCGGCGGAGTTGATCATAATTTGGCCAGTGAACTGTTATTTTTAGCTAACCGCAAAATGAGCGCAGACAATATCGACATTGCTGACCCTGGTTATGTTGCTGAAACATTCCAATCCACTTATGATACTCTCAATCTGGCACTTGAATTTCTCGCCGGAATGGATCTCGACAAAGCTGATAAGATTTTTCACAACACCTATTTGCTGCATCTTTTTCAATTGGGACACAGTTTAATCAAAAAACTGCAGACCAGGGCAGAAGCTATCAGCACGGGGCAGATATATCCCTTTTTAGACTACCCTGAGCTACTATTTATCGATTCTTTGCTCCTCACCCCGGCAACTTTATACCAGGAAACCGCTGACAACGAAGGGAACCAGCTGCAACCGATCACCTCAGTCAAAGGGCTGGAACGGGTTGAGCACCGGTTGACACAGGTTGAGTCTCTACAGGATTTATTCGCCAGCAAACTTCCCTTTACCCTGCCACAGTCAGAAAGAGACATGGAAGAATGCCCTTCACTCTCGGGGCTATTTTTAACCGCTATTGCCAATCAATTATTGGAAAAAGACTTTGCCCCCACCCCACTGGCCATGACAGATCTTCCGTTGTTAAAGGAGAAGACTTTTATCAAGGAACAGATCAGTGCAACCTTTTGCCAGGATATTCACGAGTCAATGCAACAACTCGCTCCGGATTGTACTTTCTTTGTCCAATTTTGCCTGGACAGTTGGGAGCAGATTTTTCAAAATTTGGACTCATTGACCAATGAATCCCCATTTTCAGATGTTTTATTGTTGTCAACTCAGTAACAAGAGTGACGCCGTGGTTTGAATCTCCAGAAAAGTCTGCTAATCTAGCGAGAGGTCTAGCGAACGCAGTACTGATCTGCTTAATTCCAATCAACTGTGAATATCGGGAAGGTTCAGTTTAATGTTAAATAAAATTATTTGTCTGGTAATACTCGTCCTAAGTTTCTCTCTTCCAGCAATTGCAAAAAATCAATCGGGGTCCCTTAACCTTTCCCCCGTGTATGGCAGTCATATGTTTGAGGGGACCCAATCTCTTGAAAATACTAAATTCTGGGGGTTAGGTCTGGGTTACAACCTGACAGAAAACTGGGCAGTAGAAGGATTTTACACCCGAACAGAATCTGATGCAGAAGCTGAGGATGCATCTACAACTGACACAAAGGTTGAGACTTATCACCTTGATGCTCTCTATCATTTTAGGCCGGACACTCAACTGGTCCCCTATGTCGTAGCCGGGTTGGGAGCTATTTATAGCTCTCCAGCAGTTGGGCCAGACAGAGATCATCTGTTATTCAACTACGGGGTTGGAGTTAAATATTTTATTCTTGATGATTTGATTGCTCTGCGTGCTGATGTCCGTCACCTCATTGACTTCCCTGACCCTGACAATAATCTGCAATATTCGATAGGGTTAACCTTCCAGTTAGGCAAGGCAGCTGCGTCAAAATAAGAGGGTTGAATAAAAACCAGATTCAAGCAGGCTGGAGTAATTTCTGGTCTGCTTTTTTGCTGAAATGAAGCTACAGACGGAGTTCTTTGACCCGCAAACCTGCAGAAGTTTTTGCAATATAGAGAAAAATCAGAATGGTCCGCTCTCGATATTCAGGGAGATGTTGAAATGCTGCGGCAAAGTACTGAATTTTCCCACTACGATCCATCCCTTCCAGTTCCCGCTTGACCTGCGCCCGCACTGCTTCGTTTTCCTGATCATCCAGCTTGGTATCAAAAAAATCGGGAGCTGAACCACCAACCACCCGCTCGTGATGAGCATAATCCCGGCCAAGTAACTCACGATATTCAGCCAGTTTGTCTCCAGTAAAACGTTGCTGCAGATAGCGATCAACTTCAAAGTACAACTCTCGCAACGACCGCCGGTGCTGATAAAGATTTTTCTCCCGCCAATAAACATCCAGATCTTCCAGCAACAGCGACAAGCGGGAAAAATCCGCAGTTAATTTCTGCAACAAAAACAGAAATCGGCCGCTATTAACAAACAGATCCAATAGGCTGCCAATGCCACGCAGTCGCTCCAGATCAGCAAACTCAAGATCTCTTGATTGCAAAATTGTATAGGGGGGATTCGGATCGTATTTAATCCCCCAACTTTCTGCCTGCAAGCGCAGCGGTGCTCCGGGCAACAGCTTGACTGGTTCAATTTGCAGATGGTCCGCAGCCAAAGAAGTAACCCAATCAATTGAGTTAAGAAACTGGGAATACTTTTCTCCAGGGAGCCCGGCAATTAGATCGAGATGAAGGTAAATACTGGTTTTCTGCTGTAAATAGAGGATATTATCTTTCAATTGTTCAAGTGATACTTTACGGCTTACTCGCTGCAATGTTTCAGGCAATGTCGACTGCACCCCGATTTCGAACTGGAACATATCCTTTGGAATCTTCTCCAGTAACTCCAATGTTTGCTTATCAAGCAGATGAGCGCCGATCTCAAAATGGAAATGGCTGGAATGGTTGTGCTGCAAAATAAAGTTAAAAATATCTCGGCTGCGCTGGTTATTATAGTTGAATGTCCGGTCAACAAATTTGATCTTAGCGACCCGATTATCCATCAATATCCGCAGATCTGACTCAATCCGTTCAGCAGAAAATGATCTGACCCGTTCATCCAGAGCGCTCATACAAAAACTACAGGTATAGGGACAGCCACGGCTACTTTCGTAGTAGACCAGACCACGGGTCAAATCGACTAATCCGACAGCAAAAGGTGAAGGGATTTCATCGAGGGATTCGAGCAGACTCAATCCATTTTTTTGTGGCTGTTCAGACAATCTCAGACCAGCAATCGGAACAGGGTTTTCTCCCCTCTGCCAGGCAGATAAGAGATGTCGCAGAGGGATTTCTCCTTCCCCGCTGATCAATGCATCCACAGGGTGGTACTTAAAAAAGTCATCTTCCTCAAAAGATATTTCTGGTCCGCCGAGAACAATTTTTTGTTCTGAATCAATCAGCTTCAGACAATCCACCAGCTCAAGAGTTGCGACCCTATTCCACAGGTAGACCGAGAAGCAGACCACATCAGCATCACAGGCAACAATCTGTGCCAGCACCGCTTCTTTTGGTTCGTTGACTGTATATTCGCGGATCAGAACTTCTCCACAATCAGCTCCACAATACGCAGCCAAACAGGGCAACGCCAGACTGGCGTGGATATATTTACTGTGTAATGTAGTTAATAGAGTTCGCATAGAAGGGAGAATAACTTATTCAAATTCCATATCCAAGCAAAGTTTGTCTGGTAAGTTCATCCTATATAAACCTAAGACAAGAATTCTGATAACATATATTTGCTACATGTCCAGAATGGCGCTAGTTTAAGCAATGGTGTGTAGTAAACGCGGGACTGTCCCCAGACCCATCGGGGGCTATCCCAGGTGTTTACGGGCTATGAAACTGCAGTGGTTCGCATCGCAAAAGCCTGGGACAGCCCCCATGCGGGGACAGCCCCGCTTTTGCTAGTATCTACCCTTAAACTAGCGACATTCCTACGTGTTCCCGGAATGTAAAAAAACAGGGAACAAAAACTATATTTGTAGCTGAGTTTTTGACAAGAAAGCGTTCTACATTCAGTATACGTCAATTGGCTGCGAATGAATCTACTTTACAGGATCTATTTCCAGTACTGCATATGAAGAGATTGAATCGGGCGATAACGGTTTGTCGGGGTTTTTGATATAAGAAAAACTGATGTGAATCATCAATAAAAGG
>JAOZOH010000121.1:0-4828 GCA_029933365.1 Desulfuromusa sp.
CTAAAAGAGACGCATACGCTGCTAAAATTGCACATATTTACAAGACAGAGATACCGCCATGATTTCCCACGATCTTCTGGAGAAATATAACCTCCCTGAAGAACAAGTAGCTGATGCCGTTGAGACGGCGATCTCGCAAACTCTCTCCACCATGTTCCGCATGGACGTTCTGGTTCGATTGGACAAAAATCTAGAAGTTATTGCCATAAATCGTGCTTATGTGGACGCAGAACCAATCCAAATTGACCCTACTGAAATCTCCAAACAAGGTCGGCGACAGATTCGGCGTCAGATTGCACTGGAGCTGGAGAAACGCCAAGTTCTCCACGAATGTAATCGTCTCTATTCTCTGCGAGGACAGGCCATAAAAGGATCAATCCGCAAAGTTGCCGCAAATGGCGAAGTCACGGTTACACTGGAGGTGGATGATCACTTCCACCTGCTCACCCTGACCGGAGTTTGTCCCGCTCGCTACCTGCCACCAAAGGAACGGGGGCACTTCAACCTCGGAGAGATCAGGGCATTCCTCGTTACCAGCGTTTTGTCCGTACGAAAACAAGGGCGATTTAAAGTTCAGATTCGACTGAGCAGGACATCAAAGGTTCTGCCTGAGATGCTGCTGCGACGGGCAACCGGACGACAGAGCATCCACTGCATAAAAAGAATCGCCGGAGCTTTCTGTGAGATAGAAACCGTCAAATTTCTCCCCAAGGATGTCATCAAGTCCGTTGGTGAGGAACTGCAAGAAAGGATTATCGTTCGTGTTCTGGAAGCGAAAAAAAGAGACAGAAAATAGCATTCTGATCGGCACCGGGGTCTGTCTCGACAATCCCGCTAAGATCATCCCGATCAAACTGACCGACAGCCACCGCAAACGCCATACCTTCGTCTTTGGCACAACAGGTGTCGGCAAAACCCGCTTGGCCGAACTGATGATTGAGCAGGATATTCGTTCCGGTAAAAATATCGTCTTCCTCGATCCCAAAGGTGATCAGCAAATATTCACCAAGATATTCGATATTGCCCAGCAGTGCGGTAGAGCAGAAGAGATGCAGTTGGTCACACCGATCTATCCTGAATACTCGGCGGTCATTGACCCACTGGCCTACTACTTCATGCCGGATGAGTTGGTCGGACATCTGGTTGCCGGAATCAAGGACGGTAAAGAACCCTTTTACCGCAACGTCGCTAAAGAAGTGGCCTCTGCGGTGATCGCTGGCAACATCCTTCTGGCTCGTGCCGAAGGCCGTCCTCCTCTGCAAAATATCGACTCTGTACGTCAGGCGATTCGCCGCTCGGCAATGGAAGAGATGCAGCAGGCACTGGATCGGCTCTCCGACCCTGAAGCACAGTCAGTCGCCGGGGTCATTCAGGACATTCTCGAATCCCCCCAAGGTTATTATGAAAAAGTCAGCTCAACCCTCCGCACTTCCCTGAACGAACTCTCCAGCGGCAATATCGGTCAAATCATCGGCAAAGCTGAGTCCAATCAGTTCATTGAACGGATGGAACAGGGCAAAGGGGTCATCCTGGTGGTCCATACCGGCTCGATGATAACCAGGGAAGCAGGAGAAACCCTGGGGCGGGTTGTTCTCTCGATGATCCAGTCCTTCATCGGTCGAGTCTACCTCTCCGGGCGGCAGAAGATCGACCGTGGACTATCAATTTACATCGACGAGGCACAATCCCTTTTTTACAAGGGGGTCGAAGACCTGTTCGCCAAGTCGGGGTCGGCAGGAGTGATGGTTCAGGCGTTCGCCCAATCGGTCAACCAGCTTTATTCCGCCCTGGGAGAAAATGAGGCAAAGTCGATTTTGGACAACACCAATACCAAAATCTTCATGCGCTGCACCGATGCCGAAACCTCCGACTACGTTGTGCAGCACTTCGGCACCAAAAAAATGCTCTCCGCCATCTATAACCCGGCCCAGATCACCACCCGGGAAATCGAGGAGGACGTGCTGCGGGTTCAGGACATTCTCAGCCTGCAACCGCAGGACTTCTACATGATGACTTACGCTGGCAGGCATCGGGGCCGCACCTCTGCTGTCAAGGACTCGACGTTGACGATCCAGTTCCCTGATGCTCCAGCGATTGTCCAGGCCGACCGTGAACAAGGAGAGCGTTCATGACGGACATAATTCTCCTGACAGGAGGTGGGATTTGTCTTGTCCTGCTTGTCTATGCTGGATTGCAACTGTTGCCGCAGCAGGCCCAGAGGAGAAAGAACGAACGTCGGTTGCTCGGGGAGATTGCCTGGCTTTGGACGGGAAGGTCTGATGATGTCGTTGATTTCCGGGAGATTGCCAGGATCTGGCGGATCACTCCCGAAGTCCGCGATGAACCATTACCACCGCCGGAATATGGCAGAGAAGAGATCCAGCAGTTTCATTCCCGCTGGGTCACTCTGCCAACGGTGCAGGGAGAAAAGAAGCGAATCATCGAGAAAATCCTCTCCATCCTTGATCGTCAGGGAGATTGTCCCTCTGTCGTCCAGCGCAATAAAAATGAGGCCGAGAGCAAATATGACCAGGATGTTTTTCAGCAACTCGCTCAGATCCCCCTCTGGCAACACAGTCTGGCAGTCGCAAGCAATCTTGCCGACAGCATGAAACAGGCGGTGATGATCCCCGATGCCCTGATCGCCGGACTGGGACACGACCTTGGGAAGATCCCTGCCTACCAGGAGACTCTCTATCGAACCGGCGACCACCCGATACTGTCACTCATCGTTCTGAACCGGATTCCGGGTTACGAGTCGATGTCGAACCTGGATGATATTTCCCAGGCGATCCGGCAACACCATCAACTCGCTCCGGAAACCCCTCTAGGTGTCGCCCTGAAAAAAGCCGACAAGAAAACCAGGCTGGAAGAGATCAGTCGGATAGCTCCGACTGAAAATGATCTTCCGCAGGAAATAACTGAAAAATCCACAACAGAGCTTCCCCCCTCCCCCAATATAGAGGAAACGGGAAAAGTGAAACCTGGAGTGGGAAAAGAGAAGGGAAAAGAAAAAGAGAAGAACGTGCAGCCACCAAAGCAAGACAGACGACCTGCGGACAATCAGAAGAAAAAATCAGCATCCCGGAACAAAAAGGTTAAAAAGGCAAAAATTGCAGTGTCCAATAAAGACAGAGAATTTGCTGAAAAACTGGAGTTGAACCTCATCCTCGATGCCTTGAAGAAGCGAATCGATAAAGTCGAAAAGGGTCGCTGGTCGGTCATCTCGACCCCGGAAGGTATTGTTCTCTGTCAGCCTGATGCCCTTTGGTGGGAGATTAAAAATGTTGACCAAAATAACCCTGAATTGTTGGCCGGAGACGCTGATGAAGCAACCAGGCGGAAAATCATCGGAGCGGTTGTGAAGCGGATGGACCAAGAACTCAAAGCGATTGAGACCAGTCACCTTGGTAAGGGGTATTACACGGCTCAATGCCTGGTGATTACAGCCAATGGCAAAGCGTTCAAAATACCGCTGATTCCCTTCCGCGGTGAAGAAGCATTTAACCTTCTGCCGTCACAGCTTGAGGTTTCGAAGCTACCAAACATCAAACGGTTGGTGCAGATGGTGAAATTGCCGAACCAGATCCGAAAGGACGAAGCATGATCCGGTTCAACTCTCTCTTGCTGATCAGCGTCATGATCTGCCTGTATACGGCAAACGCAGCCGCCTACCAAGACCCTCCAGAGCGGGGTTACTGGTGGTATGAGACGCCACCCAAAAAAGCGGAGAAAAAACAGGAAAAACAGATTCCAGAGATCCCTAATTATACTCCAGAAGAGATGCTGGTGATGGACCCTGACCAGTTGAAGGAATACGCCGAGCAGGTGACGAAAGAAGCGATCCGGGTGCCGAGCGAAGAGAATGTCAAGCGGCACTACCTGGTTCAGGATCTGATTCGGCGTAAGGCCAGGGCGTTCACGAATGTTTCCGAGATGGTCTGGCAGAAATACCCGGAATTGACAACCGCCAAAGATAATCCCATCACAACTCCGGGACGCAATGCCATGACCAGGGCGCAGATCGAAGAACGTCGACAAGAGTTAGCACGGGCCAGAAAGGATTACGCTCTGCTCTATTTTCATTCTCAAAACTGCCAGTTTTGCCAGGCACAGGATCAGATTCTTCCCCATGTTATTTCTCGACTGGGCTGGCATGTTAAACCGATTGAGATAGACGATTACCCCGTCTTGGCAGGTCAACTTGGAGTGGAGACCGTCCCAGCCTTAATCCTTATCAGTAAAAGGTCAAAAGAGTTTTTCCCGGTCACAACGGGAGTGGCTTCGGTCACGGAGATCGAGTCCCACTTGTTTCGGGCCATCCGGTTGCTGCGTGGAGAGACAACCCCGAACAATTTCAACCTTTACGATTTCCAGAAAGGAGGCGGCTATGATGTCGAGACTCAACAGGGAGGATAACCCCACAAGGAACGGTTTTCTGGTTTATGAAGGCTCTTCCCCTGGGACGGTTGGGATTTGTCATTTGCGGGCCATTCCCGGAAAAAAGAAGACCGTTCTCCTCGCTAGCGAGCTTACCAATAACCCCGGCCCCAGCATAACCAACAGCGCCGGGGCTATCTGGTATTTCATTTTTGCACGGGATCTTTCACAAGGAATCTTCCCCGAATGGGCACTGCTGGTTGAGCATTACAACGACCGGGCCATTTTTGGCCTCGTGGAGGGGAGCGACCGCTACGCTATTGTCCACATAGGGCCAGAGAAGAATGTTCACTGGAGTCACCAATCCCCAGAAAAGATCGCAGAACTGGCAGGAATTTCCGCAACCGATCTGGAAGTGGACGAAAGCATCCTCTGTGTAAACCCCGAT
>JAOZOH010000121.1:4928-8574 GCA_029933365.1 Desulfuromusa sp.
TGGAAATGGAGATATGCCGTGACTCGCAACGTATTCACTAAGACCACCCTGACCATCGTCCTGTTTCTGTCTTGCATGGTCACAACTGCTAATGCCGGATGGGTCGATGATTGGGTCGATCAGCGGACAGAATCAGCTCCCAGCAGGTACGAGGGACAGGTCAGAAACTACTACACCGCTGGCAGTTTCAATGCCCGCTGGAACACCCGCAACGACTATCTCATGAGCCTGAGTCTGCCGAAGATAAAGACCGGTTGTGGTGGAATCGATGCCTTCATGGGTGGGATGACCTTCCTGAATACCGACTACCTGGTGGAAAAGCTGGAGCGGATCATGAACGCAGCTCCGGCGGCAGCCTTCGATATTGCTTTAAAAGTCCTGGCTCCGCAGGTGTCCGACACGATCCGCTCGATGGAGAGTTTGGCATCGAAGCTGAACAGCATTCAGCTTGATGAGTGCAAGGCATCCAAGGCTCTGGTCGCAACGATTGCCAACCCGTTCGTTCCTGATCCCGCCCAGAAGAGGGAGCTTGGAGCGATACAGACAGACTGGTGGCAGTCAACCGGGGTCGGTGACTTGTGGACTGAGTTCCAGAAACAGCGTAAGGCCGATAATGATAAACCTGATGCGGCTGCCGCAGCCGGATCCATGTCGGGTTGTTCAGCGGAATTCAAGGATGTCTTTGCTGGTGGCAGTGTCCTGGAGAATGTTGCGACAAAGATCGGTGTGACTAACAGCGACTATCTGGCTCTGATCCGGGGCTATGTCGGGGATGTGTATATCGAGGCTCCAAATGCCGCAGCCGGATTCAGTGCCTACAAGGTGGCAGGTGATGATCCCTGTGAAAAGAACACCGGCTTGGATGACTTCATCAACGGTGATGCCGAGGGCCGGACGGTTGGCGGAGCCTGTACGCCGATTACGGACGCCAACAGTAATCTACAAATCTATGTGCAGAACAGAATCTACGCGATCAACACCAAATACGCGACTCGGCAGCCGCTCTCTGCTAGCGACCAGGCATTCCTGCAAACTATGCCGTTGCCAGTCTCTTTGATTCTTAAAAGTGCCAGATCATCCCGAACCGTCGATGCTGAGGTTGAATATCTGGGGAGTGCCGCAGGGAAAGCCTATTCTTACCGGATGTTGGCCGATCTGTTCGCCAAAACCAGTAAGCTGCTCTACACCGCCCAGACCGTTATGGTGACCCAGGACAACCCGACCGGCACAAACGGAGTCGCAACCTGCAGAATTGAGAACGTCAGGGCTGCATCAGCCCGAATCGCAGCGATGATGAGACTGACATCTGATCTGCTCAACAAGGTCCGGGTTGACTATGCAACAACCCTGAGCGAAATCAATGCTCTGGAAACCTTCGTCAAACGTCGTAAGGATTTTTCCAACAGCGTCCGTACTCAACTGAGAGAGAGGTTCGGTTCGGGACTTGCGGAACGCGCTACTCAAACAAACATCTAAACAGGAGGCAATCATGGCTAAAGAGCAAAGAAGGCCGAACCACCGGCAGGAGCGGATGGAACGACGGGTTGAAATGGCGAAGCGGGATGATGTCGAGGTTGTCCCCAAGCGGGCAGCGGAAACCAACGATTTTATCCGCCTGCTGACCAGCAACGATTTCGTCATCAACCGTCTCCGACAGCAACTCGGAAGACGCAACGGTGTCCCGGTCGAACAGGCAGTGCAGTTCCTGGAGCGTAACGAAACCCTGCGCCAGGAGATGAATACACTTAATGCTGAGATCTGTGCGTCAATGGGGATGGACTACCGGCCACCACGGGGGTTTGAGAACCCGCTGAAGAAAAAACCAGAGCAGAAAGGGGTTGCTGAAAAGAAGGTTGAAACGATGTAGGCATCGGTGATGTTTTTTGCGAAATATTTTGAAACGCATACGGACAATGTACGGAACATCTTGACACTCTATTGAGACATCCTTATACTAACAAGTACGGAATATTTCCGTATAAAAAACAAAAACATAAGGAGATAGTTATGGCTACTGCACGTCTTGATATGAAGCTAGACCAAGTAGTTAAGGACAAAGCCACCAAGGCCTCGGCACTGTTAAATAAGCGTAGCCTCACCGAATATATCGTGCAACTTGTGGATGAGGACGCAACAAGGGTTATCGCTCAACACGAGAGTATCACAGTGAATGACAACGTTTTTGATCGTTTCATGCTCGCCTGTGAAAATGCTCCAAAGCCGAACAGGGCTTTGATTAATGCTGTTGAATTCACCCGGGAAAAGGGCATCAAGTGAGCTACTCTAATACTTTTGTGGAGTTAGACAAGGGGCAGCATGACCGTGGTTCGTTTGATTGCGGAGAGAACGAACTAAATGATTTCATTCAAACGAAGGCATCCAAGCATATGTTGGCTGGGATCAGCAAAACTTTTGTTTTGCCGACTGATTCCCTCCTCCCTAACGGCAAGCGATCTATCTGCGCATTTTACAGCGTTACTCCCAGTTCGATCGCCAGGGAAAACCTACCCAGGCCCTTAGCAAAAAAACTACCTCATTATCCGATCCCGGTATTTCTCATCGCCCAATTGGCTGTCCATCTGGATCAGAAAGGGCAAGGTCTAGGAAAGATAACACTCGTCAAGGCCTTAGAATTTCTGTGGAGCATAAATGCGCAAATGCCGGCATATGCTGTCGTTGTTGATTGCCTCAACCGAGAGGCTCATGATTTTTACGAACATTTCGGTTTCGAGATCTTATGCACTTATAATGGGCGAGTTCGTATGTTTCTTCCGATGAAGACGATCGGCGACCTGTTCTGTGTCTGACAGAAGGTCTTACTCTGGCAACCCTTGAAATTAATCCGGTTGATTGTAGCCGTCTTTAACCGCTTGCTCCATAGCTGCGAGTTCTTCATCGGTCAAGAAATCAAAAAGAGAAGTCCTTTTTTTTGCTGAAAGGCTTCCGTTGTTCTGCAGGCACAGTTGGATGAATAAATCGATCAGACGGTCAGGCATATCGATGATATCCTGTATCGCCCTCTTGGTTTTATCATAGTTGGCCAGAAAGCTGAGCTCTTCCACAAGTTCTTCTTCGATGGTTTTGGTGACAAATGAATACAAAGCTTCTGCCTGTGCCGTCATATCCATATATCGATACCAAGAGGCTGTGTCGTTCTCGACAGTCAATTGGCCAATTTCATTCAGTTGGTAATCGATAAGGCTCAGTAAAGGCTTGGAAAAAGCTTCCAACGATGCATCGTAATCTGCTGGATTCTTAAGTATGGCGGCAGAGACCGGGAACATAAGCCCACGAGGTACCAGTCCTTGTAGAGAAAGAATATTGTGGATCAAAAACCGATGGATTCGTCCGTTTCCATCCTCAAAGGGGTGGAGGAATACAAAGCCGTAGGCAATCGCTGCGGCATGGATGACCGGTGAAACATTCCCCTCTTTCATCAGCTTATGGGATTCGATCAACCCCGCCATCAGGTCTGGCAGATCATCAGGTTTTGGACCGATGAAATGGATAATCTCCTTCTGGTAGGCAACTGTCTGCCCAACGTAATTCTGGCTGACCCGATAGTCATTGTCTTTAAATCGCGGGTCAACAATCCGGTTCTGTAACTCAACCAGCCTCTCCTTCTCACAGAAGTCTTCTTTTTCGG
>JAOZOH010000293.1 GCA_029933365.1 Desulfuromusa sp.
CTTTTATCGTGCCATAAAAGAGTAAGCAGAAAAGGGCACCCGAACTCCTTGCCCTTCGGGTTCCCTAAATTTCACGGCTGCTTTGATGAGCGGCAAAAACTCGCTTTGCTCAAACATTTGCCGCTCTGATTCTCAAATCAGCTGCTTCATTCCGGCTGCGTCACACAGGGATATGGTGGATCTAAATCAAGATCTGTCGCAGAAGTTGTGAAATCAGAGGGTGGCCGGTAATGGCCAGTCGGTTTCATATTCTGGCGGATAGAAATTATTCTTGGTCCGGTTGAAATAACCGTATTGAATCCGTGGAATCTCTTTTTTAACTCGATCCAGCATTTTCTTCATGCCGATTCCTGAACCTTCAGCACCCATCGATTTCCAGTAAAGCAGGGGATCGATACTCAGGTTGCGCATTTGAATCATATCAATTCCAACTGTGTCAATTAACTGCAGCAGTTTTTCTATCTCATCCTCCCGATCAGTAATCCCGGGAAAAACCAGATAATTGAGCATGGTGAACAAGCCATGTTGCTTTGCTCTCCGGGCCGATTCAATCACATCGTCAAAGTAATATTTTACCGGTCGGTAATAGGCGTTGTAGAAACGTTCTTGAACCGAATTGAGAGAAATTCTGATGGAATCAATTCCCACTTCAGCGAGTTTATCAATGGCATCAGGAATTGAGGCATTGGAATTGAAATTAATCGTTCCACGGGAGGTCTGCCGGCGCATTTCTCTGACCGATTCTGCAATTCTGTCAGCCTGAAGAATCGGATCACCTTCACACCCCTGACCGAATGAAACAATCGCATTTTCTGCAGTTTTAAGGTGAGGGACGGCAACTTCACAGAGCTCTTGAACGGTAGGAACAAAAGTCAGACGATCCTGACTTGCCTGACACACTTCAGGCTCATCCTGTAACGAAATACAGCCGATGCAACGGGCATTACAGGTCGGCGAACAGGGGAGCGGTGCTTCCCAACGGCCAAAGAACATATTTTTTGCGGCAAAACAATGATAATCAAGAGCACAACGGGAGAGTTGTTTGATCAGTCGGTTGTCGGGTTGTTCGGTAACTCGTTTGCGTACCAGGGGCTCAAGCTTACGATCATCAAAATGTTCCGCTTCCCACTGCTGATTACGATCCACCCGCACCGCAGCAACGTAAAAACATTGTTCCTCAACACACCAGCCCACCGCGGTATAAGACCAGAGGGTCAGTTCAACCTGTTTCTTCTGGTAATCTGCCGCCGGGAGGAGGGTGCGGGTGAAGGCGGGAGTTGTAAAAGCCGATACCGCCTGTGCTTTGCCACCACCCCAATCAGCCGGAAGTGAATTGATCGTTTTTTGCTTTCCGCTACTGCGATCAAAACCAATCGGCGGTGTATCAGGAATAGTAAAGAGCCGGCTCCCTTCAGGAAGGGGAATTAATTCGTTCTCCTCAGGATGACAGATCGTCATGCCGTTCATCCCCGCCATCAACAGATCGGGATGTTCAAAAACTTCGCCAGTTTCATCGGCAATAACTGTCAGAATCGTTTTTTGTTTGCTCATTTCAGGTTGGTTCCTTTCGCGGCGGAGAGGATAGCATATTCTTAACGAAAAATAAGCATTAAGCGTGAAGCTGAGGTATTCATGCGTAAGCCGCAAAATTATCCAAACATCTGTGTCAGTTGTTTTAAATATCTGAAAATCGCTTATATTGCATGATTCAACGGCTTACGAGAGCAATATCAAGGACTACTTTCTTTGCTTTTCGACAGCCTCGTGCTCTGACGAGAGTTCATTCAGCAGATCGATGACAGACCAGTTCTCGGATGTCGGTGTCAGCGCAGCCCAAAGTTGGGTCGGAAGGTTGGAACTTTTGTGGGATTCCATTAAAATATGCAGCTCCTCCTGGGTAAATCCAGACATGATCGTGGCTCTTATCATCTCAGAGCTCTCACCATGACCGTGCCTGTCGTCTGCTGCAAAAATTTGTTTAAGGGCTGTTTGTGTGTCACCATTTGTTGCAAATATGACAGGAAAATTAGTCAATTTATTTTCCCTTAAGAGTGAAAGTAATGCCAGCTGTTCTGGCTCTGGATAGCCGCATACCAGAAGCCCTTTGGGCCCATACATTCTTTTGCCTGAATTTTCTACTTTTTGAAACGTACTTTCTTGACTCATAGCACCATCCTTTTAT
>JAOZOH010000122.1 GCA_029933365.1 Desulfuromusa sp.
TTGGTTGTTGAAATCCCAATTTCGGCACCCAGTCCCAGCTGATTTCCATCTGAAAACCTGGATGACGCATTGACCATCACCACACTGGAATTAATTTCGCGCAGAAAACGCTGCGACAACCGATAATCGTTAGTTACAATCACTTCGGTATGGAGAGAACCGTAGCTTTCAATATGCTCACGGGCCTGCTCATAACTGTCAACAACCCGGATGGCTAGAATCAGTTCAAGATATTCAGCCCGCCAATCCTCTTCTGTTGCCGGGATCAGGTCAGAAACAATCTTTTGCGCTGCGACACAGCCCCGTAGCTCGACTCCAGATTTACGCATGGATAGCACAATCTGTGGCAGAAATTCAGCAGCACTATCCCGATGAATTAACAGGGTTTCCATGGAATTACAGACACCGGGGCGTTGCACCTTAGCATTCAGACAGATTTCCTCCGCCATTTGCAAATCGGCGAGGGCATCAATATAGGTATGGCAAACCCCTTTATAATGTTTGATAACCGGGATACGAGAATTTTCGGCAACAAAACGAATCAGCCCCTCACCGCCCCGCGGGATAATCAGATCAATTTGATCTTCCAATTTCAACAATTCAGTGACGGCATTTCGATCGCTCGTTATCACCACCTGTAATGCGGCTTGAGGTAAGCCAAACTTTTTTAATACCTGTCGCAAGATGGAACCAATCGCCCGATTCGAGTGGATTGCTTCAGAGCCCCCACGTAAGATGACCGCATTCCCACTTTTCAAGCATAATCCCGCAGCATCCGCAGTCACATTGGGCCGCGACTCATAAATAATTCCAATCACCCCCAAGGGAATCCGCTGCCGACCAACCTGCATACCGTTGGGACGTAACCACATGCCGGTAATTTCGCCAACAGGATCTGGCAGTGCGGCAACTTCGCACAATCCATCTGCCATCCCTTTGATCCGCTCCGCCGTCAATGTCAGACGATCGAGCATCGCTACAGACATCCCACTTTCACGAGCCTGGCTCAGATCTTTAGCATTCTCCAGTTGCAACTGTTCTGCAGAAAATTCCAGCGCCATTGCCATTTCCAGCAAAAGCTTATTTTTTATTCCTGGAGAGAGATTAGCCATCAACCGCGAAGCTTGTTTGGCTGCAACAGCTAACTCAATCATCTCTGTGCGGATAGCCATTATTCAACCTCATCTTCATCGGTTACAGTCAATACCAGATTATCTCGACTCACCACTTCATCACGATATTTATAACCAAGGACAGTTTCAATTTCAACGCACTGTTTGCCCATAATTTGCAGAGTTTCTGCCAACGAGTAGCTGATCACACCTCGGGCAAACTCCTCCCCCTCACGGTTGCACAAGCGCACTGCATCCCCTCGTTCAAAACCACCTTCGACCCCACAAATTCCAGAGGGTAATAAACTTTTCCCAGCCTTGATCACCGCCAGCTGACCACCATCATCAATGAGCAGTTTGCCACGCGGTTTTTTTGAAAATGCGATCCAGTGTTTTTTGGCCGTTAGTTTTGATTGTGCGGGAAGAAAATAGGTGCCAACATCTTCCCCGGAAAAGATCCGGGAGAGAATATTCGAACTACGACCATTGACGATCAACGTTCCCACGCCGCTAAGCGCTGCCCGTTTTGCCGCTTTTAACTTGGAACTCATCCCTCCGGTGCCAAGGTTTCCTTTGGCCTCTTCCCCCATCGCTTCAATATCTGGAGTGACACGTTCAACGACCGGAATCAGTTGTGCCTGAGGATTTTCTGCTGGATCAGCATCGTAAAAACCATCCACATCAGAGAGGATTATCAACAGGTCTGCTTCCACCAGGTTAGTTACTAACGCGGAGAGATTATCATTGTCGCCAAAGCGTATTTCCTCGACCACAACTGTATCGTTTTCATTAACAATCGGCGTGACACCATATTCAAGTAAGGTCATGACAGTATTGCGGGCATTCAGATAGCGGCGGCGGTTTGATAAATCATCGCGGGTCAGTAAAACCTGCGCGACATTGTACTTAAGAGATTGGAATGTTTCTTTATATTCGCGGATAATTCGGGTCTGCCCAATCGCTGCTGCTGCCTGTTTCTGTGGAATGGTCTGTGGCCGGCCAATGATTCCCAACTGTCCTTTTCCTGCAGACACCGCCCCGGAGGACACCAGCACCACCTCCAGACCACAATCAAGCAGGTGACAAATATCTGTAGAAATCGCCTCCACTTGGGCATTTTCTAATCCGGCAGCATTTGCAATCACCCCGCTGCCAATTTTTATAACCACCCGTTTTACATGTGCAAGCAACGCTTTACGCATAGCCCCTCAATTCATTGAAAATCAGCATCAGGAAAACATAAAATAGCAGTCTCATCTCTACTGGAAAATATCAGGCTTCGCGCAACCAATCAAGCTCATTTCCAACTGCTGTCACCAGCTCTTTCAAACCCTCACCCGTCACGGCGGAAACAGCAAAAACCACATAGCCAAGAGACGCAAAACGCTCTGAAAGAGGTACAACAAGTTCACGAACCTCAGGAACATCTATCTTTGTCAACACAATGAGTTGTGGTTTACCGGTCAAAGAATCGTCATAGCACTTCAACTCATTATTGATCATCTCGAAATTTGTGAAAGGATCGCCTTCTTGCATACAAGAAGTATCTACCAGGTGAAGAAAGAGATCGGTGCGCTCAACATGGCGCAAGAAACGGGTGCCCAACCCCTGACCTTCGCTTGCCCCGGCAATTAATCCCGGAATATCGGCCATCACCATAGTTTTAAACCCACCATAGGGGACGACCCCAAGATTGGGCACCAAAGTGGTAAAGGGATAATCAGCAATCTTCGGCTTCGCGGCAGATAATGAAGAGATCAGTGTCGATTTACCAGCATTCGGCAAACCAACCAGTCCAATATCAGCCAGCAATTTAAGTTCCAGGCGCAAGGTTTTAACTTCTCCCGCGATACCCGGCTGTGCGTGCCGCGGAGCCCGATTGGTGCTGGTGGCAAAACGGGCATTCCCCCGCCCCCCTTTACCACCGGGGATAAATAATAGCGGTTCTCCAACTTCAGTTAAGTCAGCCAGGAGTTCATCCGTTTCGTCATCATAGACAAGAGTTCCCTGTGGCATCCGCAATGTCAATGATTCCCCGTTTTTACCATGCTTGGTTTTACCCAACCCTGGACCACCATTTTTTGCCTTACAATGGTGTAAATATCGATAATCGAGAAGGGTTGAAAGGGCTTCATCCACAACAAAATAGACACTTCCCCCGTCGCCACCATCACCCCCGTCAGGCCCCCCTCTGGGAATAAACTTTTCGCGCAGGAAAGAGACACAGCCACGCCCTCCATCCCCAGCTTTAACTTCAATTTTAACCTGATCGACAAACTTCATAAATTACCTGCTATGCATGCCTGAAACAGAAGAACCCGGTAACCGCAATAGCGATACCGGGTTCTTCTGAAATATTCACGATAAAACAAATCAGGCGGTATAAACGCTGATATGCTTACGTCCTTGAGACTTAGTTTCAAATTTCACTACCCCGTCAATCAGTGCAAACAGGGTGTAATCCTTGCCGCAGCCGACATTGTTACCGGGGTGAAAAGTGGTTCCACGCTGGCGAACCAGAATCGAACCTGCAGAAACTTCCTGCCCACCAAATCTTTTAATCCCGAGCCGTTGACCAGCACTGTCACGACCGTTTCTGGAACTACCAGCAGCCTTCTTATGAGCCATGAGATAGCCTCCTTAAGCTTCGATTGCCGCGACTTTGAGTCGGGTAATGTGTTGACGATGGCCGAATTTCTTACGATACCCTTGGCGTCTCTTGGATTTAAAAACAAGAATTTTCTTGTCTTTTTCCTGAGCAACGATCTGTGCCTTAACTTTAGCACCTGGTACGAGAGGTGTTCCGAGTTTAACCTCTGCGCCACCGACCATGAGGACTTGATCGAGTTCAATGGTATCACCCACTGCACCGTCAAGCATTTCGACCTTAAACAGGTCGCCTTCGGAAACTTTGTACTGTTTGCCTCCGGTCTTGATCACCGCATACATTGTTTATGTTCTCCTATAAAATAAAGCATAAAAATTACAGCTGCAGGAATTGCGCTGCAACGGGGCACTATATAGGGTTGATCATTTCACTGTCAAGAAAAAACCAGAGTTTCTCCCCTGCGGAAAAGTCAATGATCGGTCGCAACCTGTCCTGAGGCAAACGTAAAAAGGCTCACACTGCAAATGTAAGCCTTTTAAAAATTAAATATATCGATACGAGACTAAAGCAATGTAGCAACTGCCGCCTTAGCTGCAGCCAGAAGACTTTGTGGCAACGCACCAATCAAGATAATAACCAGGATGAAAAAGGCTCCCATGATTTTTGCCCCGAAGGGGAGAACAATGACATCCAGTTCTGAATCAGCGGCGCAGTAAGCGGCTCGAGCCATTTTCAAATAATAAAAAGCTGCTGCTGCTGCATTTATGACGGCAATAATGACCAGAGCGTAGAAGCCTTCATGAATAGCCCCAGTAAACAGCATAAATTTACCAATAAACCCGATAGTTGGGGGAACTCCTGCCATGCTGAAAGCCGCTACCAACAGTGTCAAAGCCAACAGGGGTGAGCGGCGCGACAATCCCTTGAGATCATCAAAGGTAACATTTTGTCCCTTTGGCGCAATATTATAGAGAACAAAAAATATGCCAAGGTTCATCAACAAATAACCAATAACGTAGAATACCGCCGCTGACATCCCCACTTCATCAGCTGTCATGATACCCAGCATAACATAGCCAGCATGGGCGATACTGGAATAGGCAAGCAGGCGCTTCAGGTCCGTCTGCACCAAGGCACTGAGATTCCCCAGAGTCATCGACAGTACGGCAATTGTCCCCAAAACCCAAGTGACTTGTGAGACATCAAATCCGGCAACGGCAACAAACCGTAACAACAGTAATACAGCAGCCACTTTAGGGAGTGTTGCAACAAAACTGGTGGTCTCTGTTGCTGCCCCCTGGTAGACGTCTGGCGCCCAGAAATGCATGGGGAACATGGCTAGTTTATAAAAGAATGCAATCATGACTAGAATTATTGCAAGAACGGCTAAAGGCTGTGTCGCCACGAGCGCTGGCAACACTTCCTGAAGTTCCGCTAAATATGTGGTGTGTGCTAAACCGAAGACATAACTCATACCATAGAGAGTCAGCCCTGTAGACACGGCACCAAAAAGGATATATTTGATACCAGATTCGACATGTATTCGACCTTTACCGCGCCGGAACGGAATCACCACATACAGTGCATATGACGAAATTTCCAAGCTGAGCAAGATCGTCAAGAGCTCAACTGAACTGCTCAAGAACATCAATCCCATGGCACTTATGGTCAGGAACATATTATATTCTGTGTGCAATTTCTCTTCGATACCGGTCAAACCAGTCCCAAGGAAAAAAACCAGAAATAAACCAAGGACAATCACAACTTTGAATAGTTGAGACAACGCATCAATCTGGTAGGCATCATAAAACATCAACCCCTGCGTACCGATGCTCGCAATGGTAATCACCAGGGTAATCGCAGCCAGCACCAGACTGACAGCCTGAACAGTACTGGTACGAAGTTTGCCCAAGGTCATGAAAAATAAAATCAGGGCCGTCAGCATCAAGGATATTTCAGGCATAAAAATCGTGTTTAACATAAATTGATCCGATTCTTGAGTTAAAAGAGGTTCTTGATCCAAGCCCCTGCATTCTCTAACAGGGCATGGCTTTCACCATGCTTGACAGCTTCAGGCACAACACTTCCAGCATCAATCTGGTGCAGCAAATGAGTCACACTGGAATCCATCATATCCAGCAGTGGTGTCGGATGAAGACCAATCCAGAAGACAAAAACAGTTAAGAATGCCAGCTGGAGAAATTCCCGGGAATTACAATCGAACAGCGCATGCCCTTTGCCATCGCCATGATCATCATGACCGTGGTGAACATGGCCATCAGAATCATCCCAGACCATTTTCTGCAACAGACGTAACATGTATGCAGCAGCAAGAATAGCGCCGAGGATCGAAACAGCACCAACCAGCGGAAACTTGTCAAAAGCACCATAGAGAACCAGAAATTCACTGACGAAACTATTTGTTCCCGGGAATGCCAATGACGAAAGAGAGAATATGCCCAAAAAGGTGACATAAATAGGCATAAACATCCCCAGCTTACTATTATCAGCAATTTCACGGCTGTGGGTTCGCTCATAGATAATCCCAATAAGGATAAATAGAGCACCAGTGGTCACCCCGTGATTGAGCATCTGCAGCATGGCACCTTTGATACCTGCATCATTGAGAAGAAATATCCCCAAAGTGACAAAGCCCATGTGCCCAACGGAAGAATAAGCAATCAGCTTTTTAATATCTGACTGCCCTAAAGCCAAATAGCCGCCAACAATAATGCTGACAAGTGACATCACAATCATGAATGGCATGCAATAGGCTGTTGCAGCAGGAGCCATCGGCAGGCAAAAGCGCAAGAATCCGTAACCGCCCATTTTCAGCAAAATACTGGCGAGGATAACAGATCCGGCAACCGGGGCCTCGACGTGAGCTGCGGGCAACCATGTGTGGAAGGGGAACATGGGCATCTTGATCGCAAAACCAATCGCACAAGCACTGAATATCCACATTTGATAGGAGAATCCAAAAGTATGATCCATCAGTTCAGGGATGAAGAAAGTCCCCGTTGTGATATACATGGCGATAATTGCCACCAACAGAAAGATACTGCCGGCAAAGGTGTAGAGGAAGAATTTAATCGACGCGTAATCTTTGCGTGCTCCACCCCAGATCGCAATGATCAGGTACATGGGAACCAGCATCCCCTCCCAGAAGATATAAAACAGCACCGTGTTCAAACTGAGAAAAACCCCAAGCATGGCAGTTTCCATCAGCAGGGTAACGATAACAAATTCTTTCCAGCGAGTTTTAATGTAAGTCCATGAGCAGAGGATACACAACGGCATGATAAAGGTGGTGAGGAGCACCAGCAAAACGCTGATCCCATCGACACCCAAAACATAATCAAGATGCAAGGCAGGAAACCAATGGCGTAACTCAACAAACTGATATTTTGCTGTCGTTTGATCAAAACTGTTCCACAGTGGCAAAGAAGCAAGAGCCGTTACTAAAGTAACCGCCAGACTCCAGTATTTAAGCATGGTATCACCACGCAAAAACATAGCCACAATAGCTCCGATCACTGGCAATATCAGCAATGTCGATAAAATCGGAAAATTCAATGTATTCAGGATTAAATAGTTTTCCATGACTTCCTACTGTCTATTAAGTATTTGCCTATCCGTTAACCAGCAGACAAGGTCAGATCAAAACAACAACGATCAGGACAATAAAGATCAGAGCAGCTGCAGCACCAATATATTGCTGCAACTTGCCAGTCTGAAATTGTCGTACCTGATCGCCACTTTTCACTACACCGCGAGCACTGCCATCCAGTGCCCAGTCGATCCCCTCCCAATCAAACCAGGAGAGTGCTTTAGCAGTCGCCTTGGTAAAACGGAGACCAACATTTTGGTATACATTACTAACCCATTCATTACTCGCATTAACCGGGTTGCGTGCCAACCACATGAACCAATCTGCGCCACGACGATAGAACCAGTCCAAATCAAGGTTGGAAACGTCGTGTGGTTTGAGATATTTTGACATCAAATAAAATGCAAATCCTGTAAAACCAAGCAGATAAAAGGTTTCTGCCAGGTGATGGGCTGTATACGGGTGCCAATGCACAGCATAGGGGAGCATGTTATACAGGTAGTCAGGGAAAATTCCGAGGAAGATACACATGAATGCCGCTATAGACATACCGACCTTCATATTCCAATAAACTTCCTTGGGCTTCAAACCACAATCATTGGGACCGAACCAGATGTAATAGGGGAGCTTGATCCCGACCGACAAGAAGGTACCAACGGCTGCCAGAGACAACATCAACATAATGATGATCTGCTGCTCTTCGGCGGCGGCGGCAATAATCATCGATTTACTGATGAAACCACTGGTCAACGGGAATCCGGAGATTGCAATACCGCCAATGACCGTAAACACCATTGAAACCGGCATATATTTATATAACCCGCCCAACTCACTCAGCTTGGAACGTCCTGTCATCTCCAGAACGCTGCCAACTCCCATAAAGAGGAGAGCTTTGTAGAGGATGTGTGCATAAGCATGTGCGGTGGCGCCATTAACCGCCATTTCGGTGCCGATACCAACACCGCAGACCATATAACCAACCTGGCTGACAATGTGGTACGCAAGTATTCGCCGGGCATCGTTTTCAATAACCGCGTAAAAGACTCCGTAAAGGGTCATTATCGCACCCAGAATCATTAAGGCTTCAAATCCGGCAAAACCACGAGCCAGCACATAGACAGCAGTTTTTGTTGTAAAGGCACACATAAAAACTGCACCGATGACCGTTGCTTCAGGAT
>JAOZOH010000294.1 GCA_029933365.1 Desulfuromusa sp.
CTCATGATAACTACAGGCCAACTGCGCATCACCGCAATCAACCCAGAATGGATTCGGAAAGTTGCCACCACGCGGGAAGAAATAACGTTCACTGATCAGGGGATGGTTAAGGATATTCGGCATTGTCACAGTCCGGTCAGAGTAAAGGTTATACTTCGTCCCGCATGAGTGGATGAGTCGCTAATTCGACCCAGAAGTTCACCCCCGGCAAGACAGCTTCGACCGGTACGTAAAAATCCTTATTGTGCAGCGGAGGGTGTCCGGAGCCTTCAGCAATCCCCAAATTGACAAAGACACCGGGACAACGGTCAAAATAGAAGGGAAAGTCTTCCCCCCCCATTGTTGGTTCGTGCTCTGTGGTCAGCAGAAAACCGGTCGCTGAAAATATCTCAATCAGATGTTTTGTCAACCTATGATTGTTTAACAGGGGAGGCATCCCTTTTGCGATTGAGAGATCGATATCAACGCCATATATCAGTTTAATCGCGGCACCGATATCAGTCATCTTCTTCTCAATCAGTTCTTTAACTTCAGTCTCAAAGTACCGGTAGGTTCCTGAAATTACCATCTCTTCCGGCAAGATATTACATGCCTGCCCGCCATTAATCTGCGCAAAAGACAAAACCGCTTTCTGTACCGGATCTTTGAAACGTGAAATAATTTTCTGGCAGAGGTTCATGTAATCAGCTGCTGCTGCCAGAACATCATCACCCGTATGTGGATAGGCGGCATGAGTACTTCGCCCCCTGAAGGTGAGGTCAAACAGTACAGCTCCAGCCATAAGTTCCCCCGACTTCAGGAGAATCTCTCCAACCTGCTGCTGGGGATCAACGTGAATACCGTAGACCTCATCACAACCATCAAGGCAGCCATTTTCAAGCATAAACAGGGCACCAAGACCCTGTTCTTCCGCCGGCTGAAAAAGGTAGCGGACATTAACCGTCAACTTTTCTTTATGCTGAATCAGATATTTCAAAGCTAACAGCAACATCACCGTATGGGCATGATGTCCACACAGATGTTTAAACTCTGTTTCCTCCGGGTTGGTGGGCAGGGCATCGATATCAGCCCGCAGAGCAATCGTCTTATCCGCACCACAATTGATGGTACCGAAACAGCCGGTTTCAAAAACTTTATCCAGAGGGATACTGTTTTCCTGCAAAAAATTGACAATGTATTTCGTTGTTTCAAACTCTTTAAAAGCCGGTTCGGCCAGTTCCCCGAGATCTTCGAGTAATAGTTTCGCCTCATGTGTTGAAAAATTAAAAGTTTTCATATCTTTTCCACCCATCCGGTTACTTGACGCACACCCGCAGACTGATCCAACCCTCACGATCCTTGACCATTGTCACCCTGCAACTTTATAGTCATATCTATATCATATCTTTAAATATTTCTCTCTCCAACGAAGTCAAAGAGGGTTCATGATAGGGATTATCGCCTACGGCAGCTTGATCAACCAGCAAGAGATAAAAAATCAGCGGGAGCGCCCCGTCCATGCCATCCCCATCAGGCTTGAAGCCTTTAAACGCTCTTTCAATCAGCAACCTGCGTGGCGGAATGGTAGTGGAACACACTCTGCGGTACTGAATATACAAACTTCAGAACAAAACTGGTTGAATGCAGTCTGTTTCTGCTATGCAGAGTTTGATTTCAAAACCCTCGACATCCGAGAGAGGGGCTACTCCAGAACAACAGTGACAACCGATAAAATCACCAGCTATCAGGGGTATCATCTGCCGGGGCTAAAGGAAGTTTATATCTATCTGGGAAAAGGGGAATTTCGAAACAATACTCTCCTGCCGAACCCTGATTATCTGGATATCTGCCTGACAGGAGCAATAAGCTGGAGTGATAAATTTTATCGGGACTTTTTAAATACCACCCACATTAACAGTGGGATACTATTGCGCGATTATTTACAATTTCATAAACAGACAGGACAACGGAGCATGTAGTGGCCTATCCTGTCAGATAAATATCGCTCTGGCTGGAATCAACAAGCGCATTGCAGCAGGCCTCAATTTAACAAAGGTGTGATCTTTCCCGTTGAGATAACACGAACAAGCCCACGAGCGATTTCACCATTTCAAATTTCAGGCAAACTTTATTCAAAAAATCATGGTCATCGATAGTGTTTCGGCTCCAAGCCATGCATATTCAGCTTGTCA
>JAOZOH010000038.1 GCA_029933365.1 Desulfuromusa sp.
CTGCTCTTGTGCTTGACAGTGTTGTGTGAACATGGCATAAGAATCCATTATTTGGTTTGTAGATAATTTTATTTTTAGGAGGCACAGTTGGCTAAAGAAGAAGCAATAGAAGTTGAGGGAACTGTCGTAGAGCCATTACCAAATGCCATGTTTCGGGTCAAACTGGATAACGATCATGTCGTTTTGGCACACATTTCTGGGAAAATGCGTAAATATTATATTCGGATTCTTCCTGGTGATCGCGTGACAGTTGAGTTATCCCCCTATGATTTGACCCGTGGTCGTATCACTTATCGAGCTAAATAACCTGACAGCTTATAGTGATTCTGTTCGTTTCCGGGGCAGTAAAATATAGAGGTAGCTGATTGCCTCGATACTTTTTTTATAACGATACCGGCTTTGGCCGGTTTTCGTGTATATACTCGAATTTTGACAGGTAACGGTGTTGCTTCCGTTACGGAGGAATTATGGAAAACCTGTACAATCCCAAAGATATCGAAGCCAAATGGCAGCAACTCTGGCAGGAAAAACAGACTTTTTCTGCCTCTGTGGATAGTGCAAAAGAAAAATATTATCTGCTGGAAATGTTTCCCTATCCTTCCGGTCGTATCCATATGGGTCACGTGCGTAACTATGCAATTGGCGACGTTGTGGCACGTTTTAAGCGGATGCAGGGGTTCAACGTTCTTCATCCGATGGGTTGGGATGCTTTTGGGATGCCGGCTGAGAATGCAGCGATTGAACATGGTATTCATCCAGCTAAATGGACCTATGAAAATATTGACAGTATGCGGCACCAATTGAAAAGGATTGGTCTTTCCTACGATTGGAAACGTGAATTTGCGACCTGTGATGCCGATTATTATCGCTGGGAACAATTGGTTTTCCTGCAGATGTTTGAACGGGGGTTGGCATATAAAAAGGGATCTTCTGTTAACTGGTGTGAAGATTGTCAAACGGTACTGGCCAACGAGCAGGTAGAAGATGGTTGTTGCTGGCGCTGCCATAATCTGGTTCAGCCAAAAGAATTGGAACAGTGGTTTTTTAAAATCACCGATTATGCAGATGAGCTTCTGGAGTGGACAGAGAAGCTTCCCGGCTGGCCTGAACGGGTCTTATCGATGCAGCGCAACTGGATCGGTAAAAGTCACGGTTGCGAAATCGAGTTTCCCATTGCTGAGCAGAATGAGAAAATCAAGGTTTTTACCACCCGCCCGGATACCTTGTTTGGGGCAACATTCATGAGCTTGGCTCCGGAACATCCTCAGGTTAAAACGTTAGTCACTGCTGAGCAGGAAGAGGCCGTTAACCAGTTTATGACTGCGGTGGAACGTCAGGATAAGGCTGATCGAACCAGTGGTGATCTGGAAAAAATTGGAATATTTACCGGTTCTTATTGCATCAACCCCCTCAATGGGGAAAAAATTCCAATTTTTCTCGCCAATTTTGTCCTGATGGGTTATGGCACTGGGGCGGTTATGGCGGTTCCAGCCCATGATCAACGTGATTTTGAATTTGCGAAGAAATACCAGTTAACAATCCGGGTGGTTATTCAACCAGAGGGCGAAGCACTGGTTGCAGAGCAGCTGACCGAGGCTTTTACTGATGCCGGATTGTTGACGAACTCCGGTCAATTTAATGGTGTTGATAACGAGACGGCAAAAGAGCAGATAGCTACTTTCCTGGATGAACGCGGTGAAGGGCGCAAAACCGTCAATTACCGTTTGCGGGACTGGGGTGTTTCCCGACAGCGTTATTGGGGAACTCCTATTCCGATTATTTATTGCGACTCCTGTGGTACCGTTCCGGTTCCTGAAGAAGACTTACCTGTGAAATTGCCCCTTGATGTTAAATTGACAGGCGAGGGTGGTTCTCCTCTTGCTCGACATCAGGAATTTCTGAATGTTAACTGTCCAAAATGTGGTCGTCCTGCCAAACGGGAGAGTGACACTTTTGATACTTTTGTTGAGAGTTCCTGGTATTTTGCCCGTTATACTTGCCCCGATTATACTGCTGGACCATTAGATAAAAAGGTTGCTAACTATTGGCTACCCATTGATCAGTATATTGGTGGGATTGAACATGCAGTGATGCACTTGCTCTACGCCCGTTTTTATACCAAAATTTTGCGTGACCTGGGGATGCTGGATGTTGATGAACCATTTACCAACTTACTGACTCAGGGAATGGTCTGCAAGGAAACCCAGCGGTGTCCAGAACATGGTTGGTTGTATCCTGAGCAGGTGATTGACGGGAAATGTGCTCTTTGCGGTCAACCTGTGGAGTTTGGGCGCACCGAAAAAATGAGCAAGTCGAAAAAAAATGTTGTCGATCCGAACCAACTGATTGATCAATACGGTGCCGATACTGCGCGGCTATTTTCCCTATTTGCAGCACCACCAGAAAAGGACCTGGAATGGAACGAGCAGGGGGTCGAGGGGTGTTACCGTTTTCTTAACCGGGTCTGGAGATCCGTCAGTGAGAATCTGGAACTGATAACGGCAACAACGGATATCCCTGATCATGTTTCAGGAGAAGCGGCAGCACTTCGGCGTAAAACCCATCAGACAATCAAAAAAGTGAGTGAAGATGTTGATGACCGATTCCATTTCAATACTGCCATTGCTGCAGTCATGGAGTTGGTCAACGCAATCTATTCTTTCAAATCCCGGCGGGAAAGCCCTGAGATATTGCGTGAAGCCCTCGAAACAGTTGTCCGCTTACTGAATCCGTTTGTGCCGCATATCTGTGAGGAACTCTGGCAATTGCTGGGACATCAGCAGAGTGTCGAAACTTCAGGCTGGCCTGCATGGGATGAAACTGCTTTAGTTGCGGATGAGATCACTTTGGTCGTTCAGGTGAATGGGAAGGTTCGTGGCAAGGTTACAGTTGCTGTCGATGCTGATAAGTCAGCAATCGAAACGGAGGCTCTCGCTGAACCTAATGTGCAACGATTTATTGAAGGTAAAGAGGTGCGTAAGGTTGTTGTGGTTCCTGGGCGTTTAATTAACATTGTGGTGTCCTGATGCGATTTCTTATCATCTTTTTTTTGCTGAGTTGCTTGATGGGGTGTGGTTATCACTTTCCCGGACAGTCAGGTGCTTTGCCTGAGGGAGTTGAAAAGCTCTATATTCCGCTATTTATCAATAAGACCGCTGAACCGCAACTGGAGTCTAAAATGACCAGTCGGGTCAGTGAAGTGTTTTCACGCAATAGTAAAATTTCTCAAGTTGAGAAACCAATATCTGCTGAGGCCGTCTTATTGGGAACTGTTCGGGATTATACAACCCGGGCTCTTTCTTACAATAGTGCTGACAATATTGGTGAATATCGCTCGACAATGGTTGTTGATGTGGTATTACAACAGGTTGAGACTGAGCGTCCCCTTTGGCAGGGGACAATCAGCTGGAGTACTGAATATAGTGCCAGCGAAGATAAAAACCTCCAGGAGGACCTGGAGCGACAGGCCATAGATGAGATAACATTGCGCTTGGCAGAGGAAATCCTTTATCAACTACTTGATGATTTTTGATCTATGAATGCTGCTGATCTGTATCGTAAGTTGCGTTCAAATCAGGTTCCTGCACTTATTTTTCTCTGTGGGCAGGAACCTTATCTTGTCCAGCAAGCGGCACGTTCAGTCAGGCAAGCGGTTCTAGCCGAAGAAAAGGACGACTTTAACGATAATCAGTTCTACGGGAAAGAGTCCGCAGCAGAGGATATTCTTGAAGCAGCACTGACTTTCCCCGTTTTTGCCAAAAAAAGGCTGGTGACGGTTAAGGACGCGCACCAACTGCCAGCCGCTGAACTAGAAAAATTACTTCCTTATCTGCAAAATCCAGTCCCAGAAACCTGCCTGTTATTTATTGCCGGTAAAATTGACAACCGCCGTAAGTTTTTTCAAGAATTTAAAAAAAGCGGCGTTCTAGTTGAGTTTAAACCACTGTCCGATAGAGAAATTCCCCAATATATTCGTGATTCACTCAATCAGCGGGATGTCAAAATTTCTGCGGATGCGGTGGATCTTTTTTGTTCGATGGTGGGTGGAAATTTACATGAAGTTCATGCAGAACTGGATAAGTTGCTAACGTATGTCGGGACTGCCACTCTGATTGATATTAAGGATGTTCAGGCCGTTGTTTCCAGGGGACGGGCAGAAAATGTTTTTGCTTTGGGAAATGCTGTCGGTCGTGGAGATACTGCAAAAGCGTTGGTCCTGACTATGCGGCTCAGTGCAGCGGGAGAAGCACCATTGAAGATTCTTTCTCTGCTGGTCAGACATTTTCGACAGCTTTGGAAGGTTCGTGAATTGCAGGTGCAAAAATATCCAGTTAAAGAGATTGCAAAGATTTCTGGAGTTCCCTTTTTTGTTGTTGACGGCTTAATTCAACAAGGGAAGAAGTTCTCGCGTCATGATTTTTACCGCGCTCATGAACTGTTTCTTGAGACTGATCTTGCAATGAAATCGAGTGGAGCCGATGCGGGAGCATTATTGGATCATCTGATCTTACGTTTAGTTATGAAAGATTCTTGAAAGGAAAGGGGACGGTGTGCCCGCCCCCTTTTTATAGATATTTAAGCAAGCGTATTGACCAGTTTGTTTAACCGGGAGATTTTACGGCTGGCAGTTGCTTTATGAATAACCCCTTTAGTCGCAGTTCTGTCGATGTAGGGGACAGCTTTTGCGAGAGCCGCTTGTGCTGCTTCTTTATCTTCTGCAATAACTGCTTCGCGAACCTGCTTAACCAGATTACGCATGGTTGAGCGGACACGGGTATTGCGTGCTCTTATGATGGTATTTTGCCGATTACGTTTTGCTGCTGATTTATGAT
Organism: Desulfuromusa sp.; assembly: GCA_029933365.1. Next base: position 4,833 of record JAOZOH010000038.1, read on the forward strand.
TGGCCACGAAATGTTCTCCTTGTTTATGGATAATTACTTGGTTTCAAAGTGCCGCGATAATAGTGGGCAATGTCTCTCTCGTCAAGTTAGAAAATAATAATTATTATGAAAATATCACGCATCTTCGTACTGTTATGTGATGTTTTTGAAGGATTAAAAAATCTGAATGACTGAGAAGAAAAAAATAGCTGCTGCAACCATGGCCATGGCCTCAGCGACTTCACTAAGTCGAATCGCAGGTCTGGCACGTGATATTGTTGTGGCGCGACTGTTTGGTGCGGGGATGATGACAGATGCCTTCTTCATGGCATTCACTATTCCGAATCTATTACGCCGTTTTTTTGGCGAAGGCTCCATGACAGCCGCTTTTGTCCCGATATTTTCTGAAGTTTTTCATCAGCGGGGTGAAAAAGAAGCGCAACAGTTAGCTAACCGTTGTGTCAGCTTGCTACTAGTCATTATGTTAGTTGTGGTGTCGTTAGGAGTTCTCTTCTCTCCCTGGATTGTTCAGGGGATTGGTTATGGTTTTGGTCAGGTTGCCGGTAAGTTACAATTGACAGATCAACTGAACCGGATCATGTTTCCCTATATTGGATTTGTCTCAATACTCGCCTTGCTGACCGGTATCTTAAATGTCCGCGGCCATTTCTTTGTTCCATCTCTGTCGCCACTATTTTTGAATCTGGCAATGATCCTCAGCGCATTAACCATGGGTCATTTGTTTGCACAACCGATTTATGCACTGGCAATAGGGGTGTTATTGGGGGGGCTTGTACAGCTGCTGATTCAATTTCCGGTTCTATGTCGCTATCATATTCGTTTAAGACTGGATTTTAATTTCCGGGGTGATGCCAATTTACGCAGGATTATGACCCTCATGTTGCCCGGAATAGCCGGTGTTGCCATCTATCAGATTAATATCATTGTGACCCGGTTGCTCGCTTCTTTTCTTCCTGAAGGGAGTGTTTCATATCTTTATTATGGGCAACGATTATTTGAGTTTCCGCAGGGGATTTTTATTGTTTCCCTTGCTCAGGCCGCCTTGCCAATGATGAGTCGTCAGGTTGCTGAAGATAACCAGGAAGGGTTACGGCAGTCGTTAACCTTTGCCATGACCCTGATTACACTATTTACCCTCCCTGCTATTGTGGGACTGATAGTTTGCGCTAAGCCGATTTATTCAGTGTTTTTTCTGGGTGGTGAATTTGATGTGATAGCCCTTGAAAATACGGCTCTGGCATTGATTTGTTATGCTCCAGGGTTGATGTTTGTTGGCTATAGTCGGATTGCCGCACAAACTTTTTATGCCCTGAAAGATACCAGGACTCCGGTTCAGATTTCATTCTGGACGCTGCTGGTTAATCTGGTTTTGGGTGTAATTTTGATGCAGTTCTTTGGGTTTGTTGGGTTGGCAATCGCTTTGACTGTGGCTTCCATGTTCAACGCTCTTATGTTGATCTTACTGTTGCAGAGGAAGGTAGGCACCTTTTTCAAGAAGGCTCTCTATGCTCCAATGTTAAAGGTGATACCTGCCTGTGTGCTGATGGCGCTGGTTGTTTTCTCCCTTCTGCATACAGTGGATTGGTTGCAAGATGGTTTATTGTTGAATAAGTCTCTTGTCTTGTCTGCTGCTGTTATCGTTGGTGCGTTGATTTATTTTGGTTGCTGTTATTTATTTAAAGTGAAAGAGGTACACCAGGGTTGGGAACTCTTGCGTCGAAAAAAATAAGGACAACCTTCAACCTTATGAAAACCGAGGATTAAAAAAATATGCTGGTTATCCATTTGACTCCACCTGAAAGGAAAGCAGGTTAAACGCACCGGTTGACCAGAAAACCTTTAAAACAATGAGATAGCCAGCAAGACGCCAAGTTCTCCAAAATAGTCAAAAGCCCATAAATTGTTTCTGTTTTTAAATCAAGACAGAATTTTAAGCTTCTCTTGGTGCTCTTGGCGTCTTGCTGGCAGATTAGTTGAGTGAACTAGATAACTAGAAAAAATATTTAGTGTTGACGAAAATGGATCTCACCCCGTTGAATTTTAAGATCCAACCATTTTTTCAGCCAAATTTTAAAAAATTGTCTGGTGGCTGGAGTCAGCAGACAGAAGCCAAACAGATCTGTACAGAAGCCCGGAGTCAAGAGTAACAGACCACCAGCTAAAATCATTGCTCCATCCATCATTTCTTCAGCTGGAATCCGTCCCTGATTCAGATCCGTTTGAATCCGATTAATTAAATTAAAACCCTGGCTTCTGGCCAGATAAGCACCGGCGATTCCGGTTAGTAAAATCATCCCAATGGTTGGAAATACACCGATTTGCCGGCCTGCTTCTATCAATACATATAACTCAATTATTGGCACCACTGTGAACACTATTAGGAGTTTTATAAACATCTGCGAAACCTTTCATAAGAAATAATAAATTATCTATAAGAGTTATATGGTATTTTTATTATCGGCTCTCATTTAGAACTAAGTTATTGAAAATACAGTAGAAATAAACTGCTTAAAAAGTAGGCAAATTGTTGGTGTGGGCTTCTTCTAGTGTGTCGTTGCTATTTTCAACAGCTTTATCACCAACTTTTCAACAGTCTGTGTTGATGGGTTATAAAAACTATTATTTTTCACGAACTTTGCAATTTATGACCTGAAAAGAATTCTTTTAAATGTCAATTTCTGTCATGACCTGAATGGTTTTTTTACGTAATAGATCTTCAGCATCTATTTGTAAAGAATTAGATAATTGGGTTGTGTAAAAAAAAATATTTCCGAGGGCCATTTCTATCTTTTCTTGAATTGTGACGGGGTCATCAATGAGTAATGAGAGCTCTGAAAAGATCTGCTGGATTTTAATGATTTGTGTTGCAGGATTTTCCGCTTCCATCTTTTTTGCAACTTTGGTTGCTTTCTTCAGCGCAGGAAGATTAGCAGGGATGCGATCTGCCAATTTGTTGCCTTTACCTCGTGTTGATCTTTCTTGCTGTTTGATTTCTTCCCACCGCCTGGCGTGGCCATCATTGCTTGCATCAGCGAAAACATGGGGATGCCTACGCACCATTTTCTGGCTAATTGAGAGGGCAACATCTGCTAAATCAAACTTTTTTTGTTCTCTGAATATCTGAGCTATAAAGACAACTTGAAGCAATAAATCTCCAAGTTCATCACGGATGTCTAGAGCGTCGTCACTGTCGATTGCTTCAAGTAGTTCATAGGCTTCTTCAAGAATATAGGGCTTCAGAGTTTCGGCAGTTTGTTCCTGATCCCATGGGCATCCGGCGGGTGAACGCAGTGTTGCCATAATGTCAATCAATCTGCACAGCTCTTCCACTTCATTGTTTTCTGTCATCAGTTTTCCTGTAAATGGGAACATCTTATACATTTTCAATAAGCAGGCTTTGGTGGAGGTGGTGCTTTTTTCTGGTAAGAATTACCAGTGGATGTGGGGGGATAAAAAAAACTTGCAAATCGTTGCCGGATGAGCTAAGAAATGCGCCATTCTGAACAGTTGTAAAGCTATCCTTTTGACTTGACATGGTTTTGTCTCTCTCTATACTGTATCTTTTGCCTTGGTGGTGACACGGTGCGTCTTGAGCTGAAGGATATCAAAGGGGGAGTGCTGGGGCAAGGGTACTCTTGTTCTTTATCTGACTTCCCCGGTCTGAGCACGATTACTGAAGATGGTGGACCTGAATTCGGTGAACCGCTATCATTTCAGCTGCGCTTGCAGCAAACGGGCCGTTTTGTTGAAGTTGATGGTCACCTGGATGCTGTCGTTACACTGCAGTGTGGTCGATGTTTACAGAGTTTTAAGCAGCCGTTATCTGAATCGTTTGCACTTACGTTTGCGCCACGCTGTCAGGATAATATAGTAGAAGAAGAGGTTGAGCTTGAAGCGATTGAGTTGGGCCTGATTGTTTATGAGGATGATATTCTGGAACTACAAGATCCATTACAGGAACAACTTCTTATGGCAATACCAATCAACCCTATTTGCTCAGAGGCTTGCCAAGGCCTTTGTCCTGAATGTGGTGTAAATTTGAATATGGCAAAGTGTGATTGCGTCAAAAAAATCTTTAATAATAAATTTAATATGTTGGCCGATATTAATTTTAAAAGTTCTGAATAAAGCTATTCAGGTCATGTCCTGATAGATTAATAAAAACTTGAAATCATTTGTTTGATTGTAAGGAGAAAGAAAAATGGCAGTACCAAAGAAGAAAACTTCTAAATCTAAAAAAAACATGCGTCGCTCACATCATGCGCTTACTGCGCCAGGCATTTCAGTATGTCCTCAATGTCAGGAACCTAAGTTGCCACACCGCGTTTGCCCACATTGTGGAACCTATAAGGGTAAAGAAATTATCAGCAGTGACGAAGTCTGATTTGGTTTTATCTTGACTGTGTCTGTTAAAATTGCCGTTGATGCTATGGGTGGGGATAACTCACCTGCAGCCGAAGTTGCAGGAGCTGTTGCTGCGTGTCGACAATGGAATTGCAAGGTTGTCCTCGTCGGGGATACTGCACAATTAAAGGCAGAACTCGAGAAGCATCAATCCCAGGATTTAAATCTTGAGATTCATCATGCCAGTGAAGTTGTGGGGATGCACGATTCTCCTTCGGTTGCCCTGCGCAAGAAGAAAGATTCGTCGATTCGGGTCGCTTTTGATCTCGTCAAACAGGGCGCTGTGTCAGCCGTTGTCAGTACTGGAAATTCCGGCGCAACTATGGCATCTGGAATGTTCGTCTTGGGGCGTGTCAAAGGGATAGAGCGCCCTGCCATTGGTACTTTTTTACCTAACTTGAATGATCAGACTCTGGTTTTAGATATGGGGGCGAATGTCGATTGTAAGGCTTCACATCTGTATCAGTTTGCCATTATGGGAAGCCTTTATGTCGAACATTGTCTCAACAAACCTCGCCCGCGAGTCGGTTTACTTTCCAACGGAGCAGAAGAGAAAAAAGGTAACGACCTGACCAGAGAAACGCATCAGTTGCTGAAGAACTCACAACTTAATTACCTTGGTTATGTCGAGGGTGGTGATGTTTATAACGGTTCGGTTGATGTTGTTGTCTGTGATGGTTTTGTCGGTAATGTCCTCCTAAAGGTCTCGGAGGGTTTGGCAGTCGCCATCGGGACGATGCTTAAACAAGAAATAGAGGGTCGTTTCTGGGCTAAACTTGGTTACTTTATTAGCCGACCAGCATTTGCAGCATTTAAAAAGAGAATTAACCCTGCGGAATATGGTGGAGCACCATTGCTTGGCATTGCTGGTGCGGGAATTGTTTGTCATGGCAGTTCTGACCCTGTCGCGATCAGCATTGCAATTCACCAAGCAGAAGATTATGCAAAAATCTACTTTGAGGAAAAGTTAGCGGTCTTACTCTAAGTATTTTGGATCTGTTATCTGTTCCTTAACAAAGGAGTCAGTTGAGAATGAAATCACGTATTATCGGTACAGGATCTTACCTGCCTGAAAATATCAGAACGAATTACGATCTGGAAAAGATGGTGGATACCAGTCATGACTGGATTGTTACTAGAACCGGGATTGAAGAACGGCGTATTGCTGCCGATAACCAATGTACGTCGGATATGGCAACGATTGCAGCACAACGTGCTATGGATATGGCAGGGGTTGCAGCTGAAGATATCGACCTGATTGTTATGGGTACAATTACCGGTGATTACCCCTGGCCGGCAACAGCTTGTGTGGTTCAGGCGAATCTTGGTGCAAAAAAAGCGTTTGCTTATGACGTTTCAGCAGCTTGCAGTGGTTTTCTATTTGCCTTGTCGAGTGCTAACGATTTTCTTATGACGGGGCGTGGCAAAAGAGCCCTGGTTATCGGAGCCGAAACTTTCAGCCGTTCAGTCGACTGGACAGATCGTAACACTTGCGTCCTGTTCGGGGATGGTGCTGGCGCAGTATTGTTGGAAGCACAGGAGGGTGATTCCGGAGTGCTGTCTTGTCATTTACATTCTGATGGGAAATACTTGGAGCTTCTCTATCAACCAGGGTTTGGCGCAAAAAACCCTGCTTCTGTTGAGGGGATTGAAGCAAAACTGCCATTTATAAAGATGCAAGGAAATGAAGTCTTTAAAGTTGCGGTACGCTCTTTGACCCAGGTTTCAAAAGAAGCATTAGTCGCAAATGGATATACCAGTGCCGATGTTGCGCAGTTTATTCCCCATCAGGCCAATCTTCGGATTCTGGAAGCAACGACTAAACGTCTTGGTTTAACCAAAGAACAGAGTTTCATTAATGTCCACAAGTATGGCAATACTTCGGGAGCAACTATTCCGATAGCTATTGATGAAGCCAATCACCAGGGTTTATTGAAAGAGGGTGATTTGATTCTTTCAGCTGCTTTTGGTGGTGGTTTTACTTGGGGATCGACTTTAATACGCTGGTAACACCTGTCAGTAGAGATTCAATGGGTCTCATTTGAGGAACTAGAATAAATGGATGCATTTGTCTTTCCTGGGCAAGGATCGCAATATCCGGGGATGGGAAAAGATCTTGCGGCAAACTTCAAGGTTGCCAAATTGGTGTTTGAAGAGGCCAATGATGCTCTCAGTTTTGATATTACGGCACTCTGTTTCTCTGGATCTGAAGACGATCTTAAGCTGACTGCCAATACACAACCGGCAATTTTGACCACCAGCATTGCTGCGCTACGGGTTCTCCAGGAAGAAACTGATCTGTTTCCCGCTTTTGCTGCGGGGCATTCTCTGGGTGAGTATTCCGCGCTGGTTGCCTCTGGTGCTCTGACTTTTGCTGCTGCAGTTCGAACGGTACGGCAACGTGGTACCTTTATGCAGGAAGCCGTTCCCGTAGGAGTCGGAGCTATGGCTGCTATTTTGGGCCTTGATGGGGAGGAGCTGCTGCAGCTCTGTCAGGAGGCCGCTCAAGGAGAAATTGTTGCTCCGGCTAATTATAATAGCTCGGAACAAATTGTGATTGCTGGGCATACCACTGCGGTTGAGCGAGTCATTGCTCTGGCCAAGGAACGAGGTGCTAAACGTGCTTTACCGCTACCAGTCAGTGCGCCATTTCACTCGTCCTTGATGGCTCCTGCTGCAGAGCGGTTACTAGTGGAACTTGAACCAATCGATATTTCTCCTCTGACTTGTCCCGTTGTCAGTAATGTCGAGGCGGTACCTTATCAAGCAGAATCTAAGGTTAAGACTCTTCTGGTTGAACAGGTCTGCGCTCCGGTTCGCTGGGCTGAATCGATTCAGAAGATGAAAACTTCAGGTGTTACACGATACATTGAAATTGGTCCAGGAAGGGTTCTTTCAGGTTTGATCAAGCGGCTTGATCGAGCTGCATCACAGAAAAATATCGGTGATGTTGCTAGTTTAGGAAAACTTCAAGGATAATGTGATATATTATTTTATCATTGAAATTGAAGGAGAAATTTATGGTTCAGGATAAAGTTGCATTAGTAACAGGTGCTTCGCGTGGAATTGGTCGCAGTATCTCCTTAGTTCTGGCAGCTCAGGGCGCTAAAATAGTTGCTGTCGATGTGGATCTTCAGGCAACCGAGGACTTTGTTGCTGAGCTTAAAGCTTCAGGTGCTGAAGCCGTTGCGGTGCAGGGCAATGTAACTGTCACAGCCGATGTCGACAACATGGTTAAGGTTGCCAAGGAAACTTTTGCGCGGATTGATATTCTGGTGAACAACGCAGGTATCACCCGTGATGCTTTGCTTCTCAGGATGAAAGATGAAGACTGGGATGCTGTTCTTGATGTTAATCTTAAGGGTGCATTTTTATGTACCCGTGCAGTATCTAAACTGATGACCAAACAGCGCAGTGGCCGGATTATCAATATTGCTTCGGTTGTTGGGCAGATGGGAAATGCTGGGCAGGCCAATTATTGTGCTAGTAAAGCGGGGTTGATGGGGTTGACTCGTTCTAATGCCCGTGAACTGGCAAAACGTAATATCACTGTAAATGCCGTTGCGCCAGGGTTTATTGCCACTGCAATGACGGATGCCTTGCCCGAAGATAAACGACAGGAATTGGCAGCACAAATCCCGTTGGCAAAGTTGGGATCTGCCGATGATATTGCAAATGTGGTTCTTTTTCTGGCGTCCGAGAATACCGGTTACATTACCGGACAAGTGATCGGCGTCAATGGTGGAATGTACATGTAAGTAGACTGGCTGATTAGATGGCCTACATAACTCAAGAGGAGGAAATAAAATGGCTTCTATTGAAGAAAGAGTAAAACAAATTGTTGCTGAGCAACTGGGTGTTGACGAAGAACAAGTAACTGATGAAGCAGCATTTATGGATGATCTGGGTGCTGATTCTCTCGACACCGTAGAACTAGTCATGGCTCTGGAAGAAGAGTTTGACGTGGAGATCTCTGATGAAGATGCAGAGAAAATTCAGACCGTCAAGAATGCTATAGATTATATTAGCAAGGCTTCCTGATTAAACTCGGTGGTGTCGGTATTTTTGTCCGGCACCACCGTTTTGTTTACCACCGCTCAGTTTGAATTATCTGTTATTTTTAAAAGAGAGATTTTTTATGCGTAGAGTCGTAGTCACCGGTATTGGTGTCGTATCTCCCCTGGGAACCGGAGTAGAAGAAAACTGGTCAGCAGTTACCAGCGGACAGAGTGGAATTGGTGCAATTACCCGCTTTGATGCCTCTGAACTGCCGACGCAGATTGCTGGTGAAGTTAAAGATTTTAACGCCGAAGAATATATTGATAAAAAAGAGATCAAAAAAATGGATCTCTTTATTCAGTACGGTCTGGCTGCAGCCACAATGGCATTGGAAGATTCTGGACTTGAGATCAATGATGAAAATGCCGAGCGTGTTGGGGTTCTTGTCGGCTCAGGATTAGGCGGGTTACCAGCAATTGAGAAGTATCACAAGGTGATGCTTGAGCGGGGTTACAGGAAAATCACCCCCTTCTTTATTCCGATGCTGATTATTAATCTGGCGCCTGGACATATCTCGATTAAGTTTGGTGCTAAAGGGCCAAACTTGGCGTCTGTGTCTGCTTGTGCAACGGGAACCCATTCAATCGGTGATGCCTTCCACATGATTGCACGTGGCGATGCTGATGCGATGTTTGCTGGTGGGACTGAGTCAACGATTACCCCCCTTGCTATCGGCGGTTTTAATGTTATGAAAGCCCTTTCCACCCGCAATGATAATCCTCAAGGAGCAAGCCGCCCCTTTGAAAATAACCGTGATGGTTTTATTATGTCAGAGGGTGCAGGAATTTTGATTCTTGAAGAATACGAAAGCGCCAAGAAGCGCGGTGCTGACATCTATTGTGAAATTGCTGGATATGGGCTCAGCAGTGATGCTTTTCATTTAACTCAACCAGCACCTGGTGGAGAAGGCGCTTCACGCTGTATTAAAATGGCACTGAATGGTGCTGGATTGAATCCGGAACAGGTTGATTATATCAACGCTCATGGAACCTCAACTCATTTCAATGATCTCTACGAGACAATGGCTATTAAGACGGTTTTTGGTGATCATGCTCAGAAGCTTATGGTCAGCTCTACTAAAAGTATGACAGGTCATGGTTTGGGTGCTGCTGGTGGCATTGAAGCTGCCTATTCTGCTCTGGTCTTGAAGCGTGGGATAGTTCCGCCAACGATTAATTATGAAGATCCCGATCCTGAATGTGATCTTGATTACGTTCCTAATGAGGCACGTCAAGCTGATTGTCAGGTTGTTCTTTCAAATTCTTTCGGTTTTGGCGGCACAAATGCGACCCTTGCTTTGCGTAAAATCTGAGGTGTTTCATGCTAGTTATTGGTAGTGACCACGGTGGCTATGAACTGAAAGCGGCTATTCTTGAACTATTACAAAAGAGAGCTATTGCCTGCACTGATTTTGGCACTCAAGGATCTGAGTCTGTCGATTATCCCGATTTTGCCGCTAAGGTAGCAAGCGCTGTTTCTGCGGGTGAAGCTGACCTGGGGATTTTGATTTGTGGTACCGGAATCGGCATGTCAATATCAGCCAATAAGTTTCCTGGCGTGCGGGCTGCTTTAGTGCACGATGAATTTACTGCGCAAATGGCTCGTGAACACAATAATGCCAATATCCTGGTGATGGGGGGAAGAGTGTTGACTCCCGACCAGGGCAAAAAATTGGTTGAGATCTGGTTTGATGCAGAATATGAAGGTGGTCGACACCAGAAGAGATTGGACAAAATATCTGCAATTGAGCAAAAAGTTATTAAGCATTAAACTGAACGGGGCTGATTGAATGGCCCCGTTTTTTAGTGATCCATCACGGGAGGATATTGATCGTTATGCAGAATCTTACTACTTTTGATCCTGAAATTTTTCAGATCATCAAGAAGGAAACTGAGCGGCAGGAATACAATCTTGAATTTATTGCTTCAGAAAACTTTGTCAGTGAAGCGGTTCTAGAAGCACAAGGTTCTGTCCTGACAAACAAATATGCGGAAGGGTATCCGACAAAAAGGTATTATGGTGGCTGCGAATTTGTCGATGTTGCCGAACAATTGGCTATTGACCGTGCCAAGGAACTTTTTGGTGCCGAACATGTCAACGTTCAGCCCCACTCAGGTTCACAAGCAAATATGGCAGTATATATGGCTGTCTGCCAACCTGGTGACACTGTTCTTGGTATGAACCTGGCTCACGGTGGGCATTTGACCCACGGCTCTTCGGTGAACTTTTCCGGGAAACTCTATAATATTGTCCCCTATGGACTGAATGCAGAAACCGGAACCATAGATTATGAAGAAGTTGAACGTCTGGCCAAAGAGCATCAGCCAAAGTTGATCGTTGTTGGTGCCAGTGCCTATCCGCGTGAAATTGATTTTGTCGCTTTTCGAAAGATTGCTGACGCAGTCGGTGCGGTGATCATGGTTGATATGGCCCATATTGCAGGATTGGTTGCTGCCGGTGTCCATTCAAACCCGGTTCCCTATGCTGAATTTGTGACAACGACAACCCACAAAACTCTGCGCGGTCCACGTGGTGGAATGATTCTCTGCACTGAGGAGTGGGGCAAAAAAATTAACAGTAGTATCTTCCCGGGAATTCAGGGCGGACCATTGATGCATGTTATCGCTGCCAAAGCAGTCGCCTTTAAAGAGGCACTGTTGCCAGAATTTAAGGAGTATGCTGAACAGGTGGTTAAAAATGCTCAGGCGTTAGCTGCGGGCCTGGTTGCTAAGGGGTATAAGTTGGTTTCCGGGGGAACCGATAATCATTTGATGTTGGTTGATTTCACCGGCACAGAAATTACTGGAAAAGTGGCTGAGAAAACTCTTGAAGATGCTGGTATCACAGTAAATAAAAATGCTGTTCCTTTTGATACCAGATCTCCTTTTGTCACCAGTGGTATCCGCATTGGTACCCCGGCGACGACAACACGTGGCATGAAAGAGGCAGAGATGCTGCAAGTTGTCGACTGGATTGATCGGGCGTTACAGAACATTGACAATGAGGCAGAATTGTTAAAGATTCGGGCTGAAGTTAAGGTGCTGTGTCAGCGTTTCCCCCTCTATGCACATCGATTAAAGTAGGTGGCCATGCTAGAGCGCCCCGGTTGGGATGAATATTTTATGCAGATTACGCAATTGGTTGCGAGTCGATCTACCTGTTTGCGCCGTCAGGTTGGTGCGTTACTGGTTAAAGAAAAAAATATTATGGCAACGGGTTACAACGGCGTTCCGAGTGGGATTACTCATTGCGATGTGACCGGGTGTTTGCGGGATCAGTTAAAAGTTCCCTCAGGTGAACGCCATGAATTGTGCCGAGGCTTACATGCGGAGCAAAATGCTATTATTCAGGCTGCACGGCATGGATCAAATATTACCGGTTCAACTCTCTACTGTACCGATTCACCCTGTATTATCTGTAGTAAAATGCTCATCAATGCAGGAGTTGTTGCGGTGATTTTTGGACGTGGTTACCCGGATACTTTGTCTTTGGAGATGCTTACAGAAGCAGGAATTACGTTTCACCAACATACAGGAGACACAAACAAATGAACTGCCCGTTCTGCCGTTATGCCGACACCAAGGTGGTTGACTCCAGACTTGGAAAGGAAGGGAATAATGTTCGCCGTCGCCGAGAATGTCCTTCCTGTGAGCGCCGCTTTACTACCTATGAACGGGTTGAGGAAATTCTTCCCTGGGTAATCAAAAAAGATGGACGTCGTGAAGCCTTTGATCGCTCTAAAATCATTTCTGGAATGCAGCGTGCCTGTGAGAAGCGCCCTGTTTCGGTTGAACAAATTGAGGCGTTAGTCGACCAATTGGAGCGTAAGTTCCAGGAATGTGGTGATAAAGAAATTTCTGCAAGTTTGATTGGTGAAGCGGTTATGGATACACTGCACGAAGTTGATGAGGTAGCCTACGTTCGTTTTGCCTCGGTTTATCGACAGTTTAAGGATATTAACGAATTTATGTCGGAATTAAATGATCTTTTAAAACATTCGCACTAGCAAAAATATCGACTGGGTTACGTTGAGCCGGAGTATCTTTGGGGATATTCCGGCATTTACGTTTTATCTGTGGGATTACATTGACGAAAATGACAGATCTAAAACACCAGCACTTTATGCAATTAGCACTGAGTTTAGCTCAGCGGGGTGAGGGGAGAACTGCCCCTAATCCTCCAGTTGGTGCTGTCATTGTCAATTCAGGTAAAGTTGTAGGGGAGGGTTTCCATCCTCAGGCAGGAGAACCGCATGCCGAAATCTTTGCTTTGCGACAAGCTGGTGAAAAAGCGCGCGGGGCAGATATCTATGTCACATTGGAACCTTGTTCGCACCATGGGAAAACTCCACCCTGTGCCGATGCTCTGATCTCTGCTGGGGTCAAATCTGTTTATGTTGGGGTTGTTGATCCAAATCCTCAGGTTGCTGGACGTGGAATTGAGAAGCTGCAAAAAGCTGGGATAAAGGTCACAACTGGAATCCTTGAACTACCGTGTCATCGTTTGATTGCTGCCTTCAGTAAGCATATTTCAACTGGTCGGCCCTTTACTATATATAAAGCGGCGATGACTCTGGATGGGAACACGGCCACTACAACGGGAGATTCGCGCTGGGTTTCCGGTGAAGAGAGCCGCATACGGGTGCATCAGTTGCGGGATCGTGTAGAGGCGATCATGGTTGGTGTCGGCACGCTGTTAAATGATGATCCCCTGCTTAATACCCGCCTTCCTGATGGAAGTGGCCGCGACCCCTTGCGGGTTGTGGTGGACAGCCAGTTGCGAGTCGAGACCGGTTGTCGTATGTTGCAGCAGAAGTCCACCGCAAAAACTTTAATTGCAACAATCTCTACCGATCAGGAAAAAGCGTCAAGGTTGCAGGATGCCGGAGCAGAGGTTGTCATTTTACCAGCCGATTCTGGTCAGGTCTCGCTCCCTGCATTGTGGCAGGAATTGGGACAGCGCAATGTGCAGAAACTTCTTCTTGAAGGCGGATCAACCTTGGCAGGGAGTGCTCTTGCTCACGGCTTAATTGATCGACTGATGCTGTTTGTTGCACCTAAAATTCTTGGAGGTTCATCACCGTTTGGTATCTTCCCCGGGGATGGATGCACAAACATGACAGATGCTACTCAGCTCGAAGATGTGCATTACACGCCAATCGGTGAAGATCTGATGATTACGGGAGATATTGCATCATGTTTACGGGATTGATTCAATCTGTCGGTAAGGTTCAAAGTCTTAATCGTCAGGGAGACTCGGCACAACTGCAGGTTTCCAGTAGCTTGGTCGACAGTGACCTGCAAATTGGTGAGAGTATTGCTGTTAATGGCGCTTGCCTGACCGTAACGGCATGGAATAAGAGCAGTTTTACCGTCGATATTTCGCCAGAGACTATGAGTTGTACTACTCTGGGGAAGTTAAGTCCAAACCAGCTGGTCAATCTGGAACGGGCGTTGCGCCTTTCTGACCGTTTAGGTGGACATTTGGTCAGCGGTCATATTGATTGCATTGCAACGGTCAGACGGCGTTATCAGGATCAAAATGCAATTCGGTTTGAATTTGCTGTGCCCCCGGAGGTGATGCCCTATCTGGTTGAGAAGGGTTCCGTTGCTGTTGATGGTATCAGCTTAACCGTCAACCGGGTTGAAGGTGATATGTTTGCGGTGGCGGTTATTCCCCATTCTTTAGAGATGACCACATTAAACGGTTGCCGCGAAGGTTCACAGGTGAATATCGAAACAGATTTACTGGGACGCTATGTGGAACGTTTGTTGGAGGGAAGAGCCACTACTCAGAATGACCAGAAGATCAACGTTGACTTTCTTGCTAAAAATGGTTTTCTGTGAGATAAGATGGCGTCGTAAAAGTCTGGGCATCAATGTGGTATAATGACGTTTTTGCTTTGTTGGTAATTTGTTTTTTGTGAGAATATCAAATAACTCGCGCCTGCAGTTATTCTAAAGGATAGAATGTATGCCAATTTCTAAAATCGAAGCAGCTCTTGATGATATTCGCCATGGGAAAATGGTGATTTTGGTTGATGATGAGGATCGTGAAAATGAAGGTGATTTAGTTGCAGCAGCCGAGTTGGTGACCCCTGAAATTATCAATTTTATGGCAACTCAAGGGCGTGGACTGATTTGTCTCTCCTTGACTGAGGCCCGTGCAGATGAGTTGGATTTGCCGTTAATGGTGACCGAGAATAGCTCTTCTTTCGGCACGGCATTTACTGTTTCGATTGAAGCTCGGCGAGGCGTCACCACAGGAATTTCGGTTGCTGATCGCGCTCATACCATTCAGGTTGCCGTTGCCGATGAGACAACCGCACGAGATTTAGCCCGTCCAGGCCATGTTTTCCCGCTACGTGCTCAAAAAGGTGGCGTTATGGTTCGGACTGGTCAGACTGAAGGCTCTGTTGATCTTGCCCGGTTGGCAGGACTTAAGCCCGCTGGAGTTATTTGTGAGATCATGAATGAAGACGGTACCATGGCACGGATGCCGCAGTTGGAGGTGTTTGCCGCACAACATGATCTGAAAATTATTTCGGTTGCCGATCTTGTTGCCTACCGGATGCGTAAAGAGTTGTTGGTTCGCCGCGCAGCTGAAACCTCAATTCCTACCCCCTTTGGTGGTACTTTTACTGCTATTGTTTATGAAAATGATGTTGATCATGCGCAACATATGGCTTTAATTAAAGGGGACATGAAGTCAGATGAACCAGTTCTGGTACGGGTTCACTCCGAGTGTTTGACCGGTGACGTTTTCGGTTCATATCGCTGTGATTGTGGAGAACAGCTACATGCTGCGATGGCACAGATTGAAAAGGAAGGGGTTGGGATTGTCCTCTATATGCGTCAAGAAGGGCGTGGTATTGGTCTGGTGAATAAAATCAAGGCTTACGCTTTGCAGGATCAGGGGCAGGACACTGTTGAAGCGAACCACTCGCTGGGGTTCAAAGATGATTTGCGTGATTATGGTATCGGTGCACAGATTCTCTCCGATCTTGGAGTGCGTAAGTTACGCCTGATGACGAATAACCCTAAAAAAATTGTTGGCCTTGAGGGCTATGGTTTGGAAATAGTTGAGCGGGTACCGATTGAAATGCCTGCCCATCAAGAAAATCTTAAATATTTGAAAACTAAACGGGAAAAAATGGGGCATTTGCTGAAGAATCTCTAGGAGGCTGTTGTGTCTAAACTTATTGAAGGAACCCTGGAAGCTAAAAATTATCGTTTTGGTATTATTGTTAGCCGTTTTAACAGCTTTATCTCTGATCGACTCCTTGAAGGAACGCTTGATACCCTTATTCGTCATGGAGCTGATAGTGAACAACTGACAGTTGTGAAAGTTCCTGGAGCTTTTGAATTGCCGCTCATTGCTAAAAAAATGGCTGATTCGGACAAATATGATGCCTTGATCTGTCTGGGTGCGGTGATTCGCGGTGGAACGCCACATTTTGAATATGTGAGTTCAGAAATGACTAAGGGGATCGCATCAGTATCACTGCAATCAGGATTGCCAATTGCTTTTGGTGTCTTAACGACTGATTCCGTTGAGCAGGCAATTGAACGGGCTGGAACCAAAGCTGGGAATAAGGGCGTTGAAGCAGCTATGAGTGCCATTGAAATGGTGAATTTGTTGGGAGCCGTTTAATCTGATGTCTAATAACCGCCGCGTTGGACGTGAATACGCGCTAAAGATGTTGTTTGCCCTTAACCTCAGCAAAGACCAAGCAGAACCTGATCAATTTATCTCTTCTTTCTTGGACAATTTTCGTTTTGCAGATGATGCTTTAGGGGAACCATTGGAGGCAATTGATGTCCCCCTGACAACATCCTCTCGATTGTTTGCTGAATCAATTATTAATGGGGTTGTAGAATTTCGTGCTGTAATTGATAAGAACATTTCTGAGATTGCAAAAAACTGGTCGTTAGGACGGATGACCCCAGTTGATTTATCAATTTTACGTATCGCAACTTACGAGCTTCTTTACCGTCCAGAAATTCCAGCCCCTGTCGTAATTGATGAAGCTATCGAAATTGCGAAGCGCTATGGAACCAAGGACTCTCCTTCTTTTATCAATGGCCTCCTTGATAAAATCGCTAAAAAATCTACCAAGGCTGCTAGTTAATATTTTATGAATTGGGGTTGGCATGAGTACAATTAAGTTTGGTTTGCTCGGATTCGGTACCATCGGTACTGGGGTTGTCCGGAACTTCCAGCGGAATATTTCAATAATTCAGAAACGACTTGGAAGTAATCTGGAGTTAGTCAAAATTGCGGATCTTGATGTTGCAACTGACCGTGGGGTAGAGCTGGAACCCGGGACTTTAACTGCGGATGTCGAAGCTGTTATCAGCAATCCTGAAGTGGATATTGTTATTGAGCTCATTGGCGGTTATGAACCGGCAAAAAGCTTTATTCTTAAAGCGATTGCCAACGGTAAGCATATTGTGACTGCCAATAAAGCACTCATGGCGGTCCATGGGCAGGAAATTATTGCTGCTGCCAATCGGCAGGGGGTCTCAGTGTTGTTCGAGGCGGCTGTTGGTGGTGGTATCCCAATAATTTCGGCAATCAAAGAAAATCTCTGTAGTAATGAGTTCAGTTCGGTACTTGGCATTCTCAATGGAACCTGTAACTTTATTTTAACCAAGATGACTGAAGAGGGAAGTGATTTTGCTCCGGTGCTACAGGAAGCACAGGAGTTAGGTTATGCTGAGGCTGATCCTACCTTTGATATAGAGGGTGTTGATACTGCTCACAAAATTGCTTTGTTGTCTGCGTTGTGTTTCGGCACAACTGTCGATTTTGATCAGGTTTATACCGAGGGAATCAGTAACATAGCTGCAATTGATATTCAGTTTGCAGAGCAGATGGGATACAAGATCAAGTTGTTAGCCATCGGTAAAAACCTTGGTGACCAAATTGAGGTTCGTGTTCATCCAACTATGATTCCTGGGACTTATCAACTTGCAGAAATTAATGGCGTTTTTAATGCGGTTCGTTTAAACGGTGATTTTGTCGGTCCGACGTTGTTCTATGGGAGTGGCGCTGGTATGGATGCAACAGCCAGTGCTGTGATGGGCGATGTCATGGCAATCAGCAGGGATCAGCTTTCCGGGGCTCGATCGCGGGTTCCCATTATGGGTTACTGTGCGGATCAGATTATTTCCCTGCCAATTAAAGCGATGAGCGAGATTGTCAGCCACTATTATTTACGCTTCACCACAGTCGATCAGCCTGGGGTGTTGGCTAAAATAGCTGGCTGTCTGGGTGAACACGACATCAGTATTCAATCAATGATTCAGCCAGAGTGGCATGATGCTGATTCTATACCAATTGTGTTGATGACCCATGCAGCGAAAGAGGCTGATGTTTCCAGCGCATTAAAGGAAATAGAAGCATTGGATATTATTTCACAGTCAACCTGCTTAATCCGAGTTGAACACGATCTCGATTGATGCCCTTGATCTCAGTAGTGTAGTTAGTTACCCAGCCGCTCTTCCTGAGAGCGGCTGGTGCGTTTGACTATTAGTTGGTTGAGATTTCTGGTTCAACAATGTAGCGTTTGATCTTACGAGTGGTGGTTTTTGGAAATTCATCTTCTCTGAGGGTGAATTTTTTAACTCGTTTGTAGTCAGCCAGAACTTTACCGTGGTCTAAAATCTCTTTACGCATCAGGGTTTCGATTTCTGCTGCAGACATCGGGCCATCATTCTGTTCTTTCGCCAGTGCGAAGAGCGCTTCCTCATTTGGGAAAATAACGGCATAGACTTCCTCCGCTGTTGCCCCGACTTTGTGCCCGTAGACCATTATTTCTGCAATATAGGGGCTCTTCAAAAGTTGGTTTTCTATCTCTTCCGGGTAAACATTTTTGCCATTAGGTGTCACAATGAGATTTTTTACCCGCCCACAGATGGAGAGCATATTGTCATTATCTATGCGACCCAGATCTCCAGTATGATACCAACCGTCAACGAGTGCTTCTGCTGTTGCTGCTTTGTTCTTGTAGTAACCTAGCATAACGTTAGGCCCTTTTACTTTAATTTCACCTTCACCATCGGTATTTGGATTGTCGATTGAGATTTCAATACCATCCAGCACTTCCCCGGAGGTGCCGGGCTTGCTCTTGAAGGGACTTTCAGCAGAGATAATCGGAGATGTCTCGGTAATTCCATAACCTTGTAGTAAGGTCAGACCAAGATTATGGAATCCTACAGCAACAGCGGGGTCTAGCGCGGCCCCGCCACTGACAAATATGGTTTTTTCTCCGAGAGACTGCTGTACTTTTGCGAGGACAATTTTACGGGTCAAAGGAAAGTTATAAAGAAGTCGTGAAGCAGATTTTGAATTTATATTCTTCATGATTCGGTCAAGCAACAACCGATAGACGGCAGGTACACCGAGGAGGAAAGTTGGCTTGATCTCGTTGAGATTGTCGCCCAGCTTTTTAATCGATTCAGCAAAGCTGACCTGTCCCCCGAGAGAGAGGGGCAGCAAAACTCCGCAGACCTGTTCAAAAACATGGTTGATTGGTAAAAAAGAGAGTGTTTGTATTGAATCATCAAGCTGGAAGCGCTGGTTTGCAGCCTCAATATTGCTCACAATATTTCGATGGCTGAGCATGGCACCTTTTGAACGCCCAGTGGTGCCGGATGTGTAGAGGATAACAGCTCTATCTGTCGATTTATTGCTTGTTTCCGGTAGGGGGGTATCATGGAAAATCTCCTTATAGGAAAAAAGACGTTTTTCTTTAAGTAAGCGGTGGCGGGACATGACTGAATCTGAGAGAAAGTTGGTCGCTTTCTTTTTCTTTCCAGGGAGTTCTTCCTGATGAGTCAATACTGAGTATGCTTGAACGGCGGCCTCTTCTATCGGTTGGCAGCGCTCAGTGGAAATATCAAGATCTTTGACCAGTTCTTTCCACAGACTGGAAAGACTATCCATGGCTACAGCTGTATCACTTTGATCGGTTAATTCCGCAAGAGGGGTATCTATTGAAACTATTTTTTTCAACTGTGGGAGGTCGTCTATGACCTCCAGCAATGTGTCAAGTTGTGGTTGTCCAACAAATACGGCTTCGGTATCGGAGTCATTTAAAATGTGGCGAAGCTCTGTTGCCTTAAGTTCCTTATCTATAGGAATGGCAACACAACCTGCTCTCAATATGGCTAGATATGACGCAATCCAACGGGGTGATGATTTGCCAAGTAGGGCAATATTCGATTTTTCTTTGATTTCTAGCTGTCGCAGACCTGCAGCCAACTTTTCTACAGCATCCCACAGCTTACTATAGGTTACGGTTTTCCACTGTCCCTTATGTTTATATTGCAGGGCAACCCTGTCTGTATTTCGTTGGCAGCTGGTCTGGATCAATTGATCAATTGTTTGCACTTTCAAAACTCCCTATTTTTTGACTGAGTTGTTCTTTTGGATGTTTACAGCACAACAGATTGCTCACTTTAACTTTGTCCTCTGCTACAGGCAAGCTTGAAAACTCTTATCGTTCTGTGATCTTCAAGATATGTCAAAAGTAGAGTGAAATTGACAAAATAGCTTGCAATCTTAAAGATATTTTGATACAAGAACGCCGCGGTTTGATGTAGGCACGTAGCTCAGTGGGAGAGCACTTCCCTGACACGGAAGGGGTCGGCGGTTCAATCCCGCCCGTGCCTACCAGAACCTGTTAACTAGAAAATAACCGTACTGACTTGGGGCATCTGTTAGATGCCTCTTTTTGTTTTAACTTGGATTTTTGCTTAGCCATCTGATTAATTTTTGCGAGTGCATCATTTATGACGACTCAAGTTAGGGGAAATGATATGGCTTTACTACAAATTGAACTTCCTGATGGATCAGTCAAAGAGGTTGAGTCTGGTGCGACTCCCCATGACGTAGCTCTTACTATCGGTGAAGGTCTAGCAAGACAATCGATCGCAGCCCGTTTTAATGATGTTTTGGTCGATATGTCTATCCCCCTGCAAAAATCGGGTAAACTTGCCCTGATTACACAAAATTCACCCGAAGCACTTGAAATAGTTCGCCACTCCTGCGCCCACTTGATGGCACAGGCGGTTAAGGAACTCTACGGTAAGGAAGTACAGGTGACAATCGGTCCGGCTATCAAAGATGGTTTTTATTACGATTTTTATAGTGAAACCAAGAAATTTGTTCCCGAAGATTTTCCCATTATAGAAGCGAAGATGGCCGAACTGGCCAAGGCTGATTTGCCGATTGTGCGGGAAGATATCACCAGTGATAGTGCCATTGAATTGTTTCGTGGTATGGGCGAAGACTACAAGGTTGAATTAATAGAGGATCTTGGAGCTGAGAAGGTTTCTCTTTATCGACAGGGCGATTTCGTTGACCTTTGCCGTGGCCCTCATGTGCCACGCACCGGTGTCCTTAAGGTTTTTAAGTTAACGAGTCTTGCTGGTGCCTATTGGCGAGGTGATGAGAAAAATGCCATGTTGCAGCGGATCTATGCGACGGCGTTTTTGCAGAAAAAGGAACTAAAAACCCACCTCCATCGCCTTGAAGAGGCGCGCAAGCGCGATCACCGCAAACTTGGTAGAGAGTTGGACCTATTCTCTTTCAGCGAGGAAGCTGGTGCTGGTCTGGTTCTTTGGCATCCCAAGGGTGCTATGCTCAGAGCGATTATTGAAGATTTCGAACGTAAAGAACACCTGAAGCGGGGTTATGAGCTGGTTGTCGGACCGCAAATTCTCAAGACTGAGCTGTGGAAGATGTCCGGGCACTACGAGAATTACCGCGAAAATATGTATTTTACTGAAGTTGACGAGCAAGGCTATGGCATCAAACCAATGAACTGCCTGGCTCATATGTTGATCTATAAATCTAAACCCCGTTCCTACCGTAATCTGCCTATCCGGTATTTTGAACTTGGCACCGTTTATCGACACGAAAAGTCGGGAGTGCTCCACGGTTTGTTGCGGGTGCGTGGTTTTACTCAGGATGATGCCCATATTATCTGCCAGCCGGAGCAGATCGATGCAGAAGTTAAAGGTGTTATGGCTTTTGTCCAGGATGTCGCCGCCATTTTTGGTTTTGAATATGTGATGGAACTCTCAACTCGTCCGGAAAAATCTATTGGCAGTGATGCCGATTGGGAGCAAGCAACCAACGCGTTACAAAGCGCTTTGGAGGACAGTGGCCAGCCATTTGAACTGAATGAAGGGGATGGTGCTTTTTATGGTCCAAAGATCGATGTTAAACTCAAGGACGCGCTTGACAGAGAGTGGCAGTGTGCTACAATCCAGTGCGATTTTACCCTGCCAGA